>PLKR01000552.1:0-151 GCA_003140655.1 Acidobacteriaceae bacterium
CGATTCTTCAAAATCTGGGCGGCCACGACTCGCCTCGCGAATGGCAGGGTGCTCTGCCTTTCACTTATCACGTGGGGCCGGGCCCGGTGCGGGTAAAGATGCATCTCAAGCAGGATTATCAGTTCCGCACTCTCTGGGATGTGATTGGCCG
>PLKR01000552.1:233-1813 GCA_003140655.1 Acidobacteriaceae bacterium
TATTTGCGAGCTGGGATGGCGAAGAAGAAGGCCTGATGGGTTCCACAGAGTGGGCCGAGCAACACGAATCAGAACTGGCCAATGCCGCGGCATACTTCAACGTGGACGTGGCTGACTCAGGGCCGAAGTTTGGNNGGATCAGCCGGGCGCTGCATCAATGCAATCTCGCGCGGAAGCAATTGAGGGCAACCGAGGCATGCCAGCCGCGCCGACCGCGGGCGATGTTCCGGTCGGCGACCTGGGCAGTGGGTCCGATTACAGCGCTTTCCAGCAGCACCTCGGCATACCCTCGACCGATATCAGTTCCACCGGGCCGTACGGCGTGTATCACTCGGTGTTCGACAATTTTGCCTGGTTCAAGAAGTTCGGCGATCCGGATTTCGTCTACGAGCAGCAGATGGCCAGAGTTTTTGGCCTGGAGGCGTTGCGTATGGCCGATGCCGACGTGCTGCCTTACGACTACAACGAATATGGGAAAGAGGTTGCCGTCTACCTGGATGCGGCTAGGAAAAGGGTGGACGCTAAGTTCGGCAACCGCACGCTCGATCTGAGTGCGGCGACCACGGCCGCGAAGCATTTTCAGGAGGCGGGGGCAAAGATGCTGTCGAAGCAGAGAAATCTGCCGCGAGATGCGGCGCGGCTGAACCTGACGCTGATGAATCAGGCCCTGCGCAATGCCGAGCGGGGTCTGCTGGTGCCGGAAGGTTTGCCGCACCGTCCCTGGTTTCGCCACGCGATCTATGCTCCGGGTGAATACACGGGATATGCCGCAGTGGTGATTCCGGGAGTGAATGAAGCTCTCGACAAGGGGGACGCGCAACAGGTGCGCCGGCAACTGGCAGTTCTGGCGGCCGCGCTGGTGCGCGCGGCTCGCGCGCTCGAGGCATATCGGTAACTCAGATTGACTAGTCATCTGACTAGTCATATAATCGTCTGAGAGGTGAGACCAGTGGGTTCCTGGCAACTGCAAGACGCTAAGTCCCGGTTTAGTGAATTCCTTGACGCCGCCCTGACGAAGGGGCCGCAGGTGGTGACGCGCCGCGGCGTTGAAGCTGCGGTCCTGGTGCCCATCGACGAGTGGCGCCGGCTGCAGCAGTCAAGCCGTCCCAGTATTAAAGACCTGCTCCTTGGCCCGGGACCCCGCTTTGACATTATTCTGCCTAAGCGAGGCAGGTGGAAGCGCCGGCCTCCCATTGACTTCACTCATCCGGATTTCAAATGATTGGCTACCTGCTGGACACAAACGTGATTTCCGAACTGCGCAGAACCAAGCCTCGTGGGGCGGTAGTGGCTTGGCTGGAAACTCTTCGTGTCGAGCAGATTTTTCTGTCGGCCGTAACGATGGGAGAATTGCAAGCAGGCGTGGAACTAACGCGCAGGCAAGACGCCGCCAAAGCCCGCGAGATTGAGTCTTTTTTGACCTCAGTGGAAATGTCATTTGCCTTTGTGCCAATGGACCCGGCTTGCTTCAGGGAATGGTCGCGTTTGATGGCTGGAAAGCCCGAAGCTCTGCGGGAGGATGCCATGATTGCCGCAACCGCCAGGGTCCACGGGCTCAGGGTAGCCACGCGAGACGAAAA
>PLKR01000552.1:1874-3620 GCA_003140655.1 Acidobacteriaceae bacterium
TCGTCGATCCTTTCGGCGGCATCCCGATCTTCTTCAGCATGACATCTTCCTGGACCGCGCAGGATCGTCGGAATACTGCCTTCAAGACAGGTCTCTGGGTCTTTGTCATCCTGGTTACCTTTCTCTTTTTTGGGCGATTCGTGCTGCATTTCTTCGGCATCTCGCTGCCCGTCCTGAAGATTGCCGGCGGATTGATCGTCGCTAACACGGCCTGGGGCATGGTCACGTCGCATGCCCGCATCACGCCCGAGGAGACCCACGAGGCGAAGGACAAAGAAGATATTTCCCTCACTCCACTCGCCATGCCGCTCATGTCCGGCCCGGGAGCCATCGGCGTGGTTATGGCGCTGGCGGCGCACGTGGATAGCGCCGCTTCGTATTTCGGGATGATCATTGGAATCGCCGCGATTGCGCTCACCGTGTTGCTGTTCTTCTGGTTGGGAGGGCCGCTGGTTCGCCGGCTCGGGCCCAGTGCGGTCGGAGCTATCAACAAGATTTTTGGCTTTCTGATTCTCGCCATCGCCGTCCAACTGGTGTGGGATGGCGTGGCGGACTTTAAGGGCTAGGTTCGAGTGGCGCGTGCGCCCTTCGGCAGGCTCAGGTAGGCTCCCGCCCGCGGCTGCCTCTGTCGAACAGGAATTTTCCCGGAACCGTAGCCCGGTCTTGCCCGTATCCCAAACAGGCGCGCGTGCGCCCGGAGGTGTTCCATGCCCGGAAAGTCTCCCATCATTTTGACGATGCTCCACAAGACAATCGTTGTCTGTCTCTTACTGGCGCCTTTCTGTACTGCCTCGGACCACTGGAACTATGAAGAGACCCATAGCGAGGCTCGCGACTTCGTCGCCGGCGGCATGGTCCATGTGCGTCTGAGCGTGGGCGACCTGCACATCCGGCGCGGCGATTCCGATAAGATCCGCCTGCACTACACCGTCAAGTCGTGGCGCGAAAGCCACGTGAAAGACGCGCACGTCGATATCGATGTCCATGGCCGCGACGCCAATATCGAATTCCATGCGCCAACCAGCGGCAACACGCAATTCGACGTAGAACTCGAGGTGCCGCAAAACACCAATCTTGAGGTGCACGAGAAGGTCGGCGACCTCAGAATCGAGGAGATCGAGGGCGACAAAGATCTTGAGCTAGGCGTCGGCGACATCCGGGTGGCGTTCGGGCGCGCGGCCTACCACCTCGTGCGCGCCAGTACCAGCATCGGCGACGTCAACACCAGTACCGGAGACGTCAGCGCAGGCTTGCTCGGCAAGACCCTGAAATACCACGGGGACGGCAAGTACGAAGTGCGGGCGCACGTCTCGATCGGGGATATTACGCTGGAAGGGAAGTAGGGTGTAGGGTGTGAAGACAGCCTAGGGCAGCTGTCCCCACATGCACTACTTCAGCGACACCAACCTTTCCACCAACTCCGAATAATCCTTCTTCTCGATGCCGTGCACCTACTTGTTGTAACTCGTCCGCCTTCGACGAGCGATTCGTCGAGCAGAAGTTGGGCTCATCCAGCACTATTTCTCTTTGACTTTCCCCGACAATTCGCGAAACTCTTTGGCCTGCTTGTGGCTCGCCTTTATTTGCAACTGTGCGAGCTGTCGAGAGTTCTCAGTCGTCAGGATCGGCGCCAAGGCCTCCAGTTCCGTCGCTACTTCACGTGCGTGATCGGCCTCTTTCAACATCAAATGTTCAAATTTCCGGACTGCCTCGTGGTGATCCATAGACCTCGCTTTGGGGTAGATT
>PLKR01000552.1:3657-7661 GCA_003140655.1 Acidobacteriaceae bacterium
AGTCGTCGGGCAGGGTTTCGTCATGCATGGAGCGGGCGGTTTCAGGATCGAGTGAGAGCGCGAACTGCTTTTCCCAATCGAATTTGTAGCGGGCGTAGCTGAGGGCGTCGTCACGGTCGCGCGCGCCGGGGCGTCCGCGAGCGATGTCGGCGGCGTGGGCGGAAATCTTGTAAGCGATGATGCCGTCTTTCACGTCTTTTTCATTCGGTAACCCTAAATGCTCTTTCGGCGTGACGTAGCACAGCATGGCCGCGCCGTACCATCCAATCATCGCCGCGCCGATCGCCGACGTGATGTGGTCGTAGCCGGGAGCGATGTCGGTGACCAGCGGTCCCAGCGTGTAGAACGGCGCTTCGTAGCAGAGCTCCACTTCTTTCTCCACCTGCTCCTTGATCTTGTCCATCGAAACGTGGCCGGGACCTTCGATCATCACTTGCACATCGTGCTGCCAGGCGATTTTCGTCAGCTCGCCGAGGGTTTTCAGTTCGGCGAACTGGGCTTCGTCGCTGGCGTCAGCCACGCATCCGGGACGCAGGCCGTCTCCCAGAGAAAAGCTGACGTCATACTTCTTGAAAATCTTGCAGATGTCGTCGAAGTGCTCGTAGAGGAAATTCTGCTTGTGGTTGTAAGCCATCCACTGCGCAAGAATTGCGCCGCCGCGGCTCACGATCCCGGTAATGCGCTTCGAGATCAAAGGCAAATACTGGATCAGCACACCGGAGTGAATCGTCATGTAATCTACGCCCTGCGCGGCTTGCTCTTCGATCACTTCGAGCATGACTTCGGCATTCAAATCTTCCACGCGTTTCACGCGTGAAATGGCTTCGTAGATCGGCACCGTGCCGATGGGAACCGGAGAATGGCGCAGGATGGCTTCGCGAATTTCATGAATGTTGCCGCCGGTGGAAAGATCCATCACGGTGTCTGCGCCGTAATGCACGGCCGTGTGCAGCTTTTTCAACTCCTCGTTCACTTCCGAAGTGACCGCCGAGTTGCCGATGTTGGCGTTGATCTTGCACAACGACGCCACGCCAATCGCCATCGGTTCCAGCTCCGGATGGTTGATGTTGGCGGGAATGATCATGCGGCCGCGCGCCACTTCGTCGCGCACCAGTTCGGGCGCGAGCTTTTCGCGGTGGGCAATGTAGCCCATTTCTTCGGTGACGACACCCTGGCGCGCATAGTGCATCTGCGAAAAGTTGCCGTCGGTGTTCTCTTGCCTGCGCCGGGCCAGCCACTCTGCGCGGGGTTTGGGGGAGCTGTAGCCGTTATTGACGTTGCCGGAATTGCCGTTCGTGGGGGTCATGTCAGAGCCAGCTTTCGTGGGGATTCGATAGGAGCGATTATACCTGCACGCGCGCCACGAATAGTATGTCAGGGCCTGTGCTCTACGAGGCAGAACTCAGACTTCCTGTTTCATGACGTACTTCGTACCAGATGCCGCATCCGCCGCCGAACCATCCACTCCGCGATCAGCAGGTTCGGCACCCAGCACAGCCACGAGACGGTGATGTAAGCCCGTGGAAAAGGCCAGTGCAGAACTGCCATCATAAAAGGCAGCTGCACGCGCAGCGTGACTGCGGCCAACGTGAGCGCGAAGTTTCGGATCATCCACTGGCGGTGCGCGTCAATGTTTCCCTGCCGTACCATCCGATAGGCTTGCAGACCGGTGAAGAACCACAAGACCGCCAGAATGCCGAAGCCGAGATGGGTAGGCAGGCCTCTCTTGGAAACCAGTGCCATAAAGAAGCCTGCAATTGAACCGAGAGCCACCTCCAACAGGTAAAAGCGTCCCAGCCAGCGATGCAAGTTCAGCGCCCGCGCCCTTAGCTTTTGTGAGAACTGCCACGGTCCCGCCAGAAGGGCACCGATGCCTCCGGCAATGTGCAGCCGCAACGGGAGGATGTACCGCGCGAAGTGAGCATCGGACGGCAGGGCCACAAAGTACCTTGTGGCGTATACCACCACACCTGCCGACGACAGCAGCATCAACCACCAGAGCAGGTTTGAGATCCACGATTGCTGCGCGGGCGCGGAAAAGGCTTGCGGGAACTGGGTTAGCTGGGCCATTAGTTGTCCTCCTCCGCGATGAGAAGTCTCCGGCGAACCCGGCCGGTCGCACTTCGGCCCGGATGGGAGAATGTACGCAGCAATACCCCACTTGGTTCCAACAAAAGCAGGAAGGGCCTGAGTGCGCGTGTTGCCCACTGCATTCTTTATATGGATTGCCACCATGGCCGCTGGATACGCCCACCGCACATCAACCTCCAGCGCGCATGGGTTACGGCTGGTCCCAGCCCCGCAGACGCGGCCACCAGCGATGCACGTTGCGGCGATAATCTTCATACTGCTCGCCGAACTTGCCGCACAGCGTCGGTTCTTCGTAAAAGATCACAAACAGATGTACGCCGATGGCAACCGCCGCAACGGCGGCAATCACTCTGGGGTTGGCGTGGCCAAAAATCATCCAGAGCCCAATCCATCCCGTTGCAAAGCCCACGTACATCGGGTTTCGCACGTAGCGGTAGAAGCCCACCACAACCAACCGCTGCGGCGGAGCGACCGGGGCCGGCGTGCCGCGTCCCGTCCATCCAAAGTCCCAGACGCAGCGCAGGGCGACCGCGAACCCCAGTACTGAGGGAATCGCGGCCAGCCATCGCCAACGGGCCGCTCCCGCCATTTCCACCGTAAAGCCAAGCCATCCCGGCAACAGCCAGAACCACAGGCCAAAGAACGCCGCGCCCACTAACAACGACACGGCTGCCGTCAGCCAGCGAAACCCTTGCCCGTCCGTCGGACTCCGCATCGACTGTGCGTCTGTCATAAGTCCCGCTGCTATTTCAGCTTCGCGTCACGCGGAAAGCAAGAGAAAAAGGTCCGGCATCGCCGGACCTTTGTCGAAAACGAGAAACCTTGCTCCTAGCGGTTCGCGGCCTGAAGCATCAGATGATCGACGATGCGGTGGGCTTCGTCGATGTGGTGCAGGGCGCGATCGCGAAGACCGCGCACCGACGGGTCATCTTCTTCCCGGGCAATGTCATTGTGAGCTTTGTCCAGGAGTTCCATCGCGCGGTGAAAGCGGCCGGCCCGGTCCATGCGGGCATCGACCGGCGGATGATCGTTCAAATTCTTGCCGTCGTCAATCGCGGCCCTCTTGATTTCGTCGATGGCTTTGTCGATCTCGTTAATGGCGTGCTCTTCTTCCTTGTCCATGTGATAGGTGGGCGCCAGGTTTTCGAGATGAGCGCGGGCGTGGCGCAGGTCCGTGAGCGCGTGCAGGTAAGCCGGATGCCTTCCGGGTTCGTCGGCGAAAGTGAATGCGGCACAGAGAGCGACCAGAAACACGATTACGGCGCAATGTCGTACGGTTTTCATAGTTTCCTCGAAGCCTTTCGGCAGAATGAATTCCCAGGCGGTGAACCCGGAATTAAACTCGCCAGATTCTACCGTCCACAGAATGCCAACGGGAAGTTACTGCAGTACAGGAGCGATAGGCCGATGCAGTTCCTGGCTGAAGGCCACGTGAGCCGCGGCATTCAGTGCTTCTCNNGGGCGGATCTCATCGACTTCGACGGCCTTGCCCTCGAGCTGTTTGTAATCCTGAAAGAAGCGCCGCAGCATGAGCAGGCGATGGGGCGGCATCTCCGCGGCCTCGTGGTAAGGGTTGAACTCGGGATCTTCGGTGGCGACGGCAATGACTTTATGATCTTGCTTGCCGGTGTCGATCATGGTCATGAGCCCAATGGCGCGGGCGTGGATGATGGTGAGCGGCACCACGGTTTCCTGGCAGAGCACGAGGACATCGAGCGGATCGTCGTCTTCGGCCAGCGTCTGCGGGATGAAGCCGTAGTTNNTCGAGCTTGATTAGTCCGCTGGCTTTATCCAGTTCGTACTTCACACTCGATCCGAACGGGATCTCGATCACGCAATCGAATTCCTGCGGGAGCTTGTCGCCGGGAGTTACGTCGTGCCAGGGGTGGATCATGGTTTCATTCTAGCGGAGG
>PLKR01000388.1 GCA_003140655.1 Acidobacteriaceae bacterium
AACGCCTGAATGGCGGCTGGGGTTGGATTGGACTGATTCTGGTGTTGTTTCACTTCGCCATTCCTTTCACGATGTTGCTCTCGCGTCCCTTCAAGCGCAACATCCGAAGGCTGGTCTGGGTCGCAGTCTTGCTTATGCTGATGGGCTATGTCGATCTATTCTGGATCATCGAACCGAATTTTTCGAAGACCCTCACTGTGACCCTGGCCGACATAGTTGTACCCATCGCCATCGGAGGTCTCTGGCTTTGGCATTTTTTCCGCAACCTGGCTTCGCTGCCGCTTCTGCCGGCCTATGACACCGATGCCCACGAGGTTCTGCAGCCGGCACACGAAACGCATGGGTAACGCATAACGCATAACCACAGATGAGTAACGATAGATGAGCAACGAAACCAAACACGAGAACGCGACCGGGCACGGCGGCTACGAGCGCCAGGACCTGCAAGCCTCTAGCATTCTCTATTTCCTCCTGACCATCGTTGTCGCAAGCGCGATCTGTCTCATCGGCCTCAAAGGGCTCTTTGCATATCTCGATCACCGCGAAAAAGCCGAGCAGCCTCCCGTGAATCCGCTGGTCACGAACGTACTCACGGACACGCGCCATATCTCTCCCGGATACCCGCAGAGCGCTTTTCCCAGCCCAAAACTGGAGGAAGACGAGCGCGGTCAACTCAACGGGATCCGCATCGAAGAAGAGAAAGCGCTGTACAGCTACGGTTGGGTCGATGAAAAAGCCGGCACCGTGCGCATCCCCATCGAACGCGCCATGGAATTAATCGTGCAGCGAGGGCTTCCGTTGCATCCGCAGGCAGCAGGCGGCGACGCTGCTGCCGCGACCGGCAAGACTGCGACAATTAAGAAGGGCGAAAAGAAGTGATCTGTAGGCAGAACAATTCGATATCCACCGCGCGGGCGTTGCTGGCAGTCGCGACGCTGGCAGCTTCCGCCTGGGGGCAAATGAACAACGGCGTCATGTCTCCTCCGGCCAACTCGCGGCCTCCCAGACTCGAAAACGTCGGCATCGAGCAACACCTGAACGCGCAGGTGCCGCCCGATCTCACTTTCCGCGACGACACCGGCAAGACCGTGAAGCTGGGAGATTACTTCGGCCACAAGCCCCTCATCCTCAACCTGGTTTATTACAACTGCACCATGCTGTGCGGCGAGGCTCTGGCCGGGCTCTCCAGTGCCATGCGCCTGGTGAAGTTCGATGTAGGCAATGAATTCGACGTGATCACCGTAAGCTTCGATCCACGCGAAACTCCCGAGATGGCCGCTGCCAAGAAGATCGACTACGTGAAGCGATACGGCCGCACCAATGCCTCTGCGGGCTGGCATTTCCTCACGGGTCAGCCGGATTCGATCACTGCGCTTACAAAAGTTGTCGGTTTCCAGTATCAGTACGACCCCAAAAGCAATCAGTATGCCCATGCGACGGCCATCATGGTGCTCACGCCGCAAGGCCGCATCTCGCGCTACTTCTACGGCATAGATTTTCCGCCCAAGGATTTGCGCATGGGCCTGGTGGAGGCTTCGCAGGGCAAGATCGGCAATGCCGTCGATGCGGTGCTGCTCTATTGCTATCACTATGATCCCGAGACCGGAAAATATGGCGCTATGGTAGCCAACATTCTGCGCCTGGCGGCCGCAGCGACGATTCTCATCATGGGCATTTTTCTTTTCATCCTGTGGCGGCTGGATCTTTCCGTAACCAGGAAGACGGCGAAGACGGCAACAAAGACACGGTATGCTCAATAATTTTCCATTATGGCCGGAGCAAGCCTCCACCATGGCGAGCCGCGTGGACGCTCTCTATATTTTTCTGCTCATCGTCACCGGGATGATGACCCTGCTGATCTTCATTTGTCTCGTCTACTTCGCCGCACGCTTTCGCTCCCGCCCTGGCGTTCGCGCCGAGCAAATCGAAGGCTCCACAGCGCTCGAAGTCACATGGAGCACCATCCCGTTCCTCATCTTCATGGTCATCTTTGCCTGGGGCGCGGTGGTGTACTTCAAAGAGCGCACCCCGCCCAGCGACTCGACCGAAGTGTATGTCGTGGCAAAACAATGGATGTGGAAGCTGGAGCACGCCGAAGGCCAGCGCGAGATCAACGAACTGCACGTCCCCGTCGGACGCGACGTGAGGATGATCATGACCTCGCAGGACGTGATTCACAGCTTCTTCATCCCCGCCTTCCGCATCAAGCAGGACGTCCTGCCCGGCCGCTACACCGTGGCCTGGTTCCGCGCCACCAAACCGGGCACTTATCATCTCTTCTGCGCGGAGTATTGCGGTACTCAGCATTCCGGCATGGTCGGCTCGATCGTGGTCCTGGAGCCGGCTCAATATGAAACCTGGATGAACGGTGGTTCGACCGGTCCGCTCTCCGCGACGGGCGAGAAGATTTTCGCCGAACTCGGCTGCTCCACCTGTCACCGCTCCGACACGCAGGGCCGCGGCCCCAATCTGCACGGAGTTTTCGGCAAGCCGGTGCAACTCGAAGATGGCCGCACCGTCACCGCCGATGAGAACTACCTCCGCGAGTGCATCCTCGACCCGGGCACGAAGCGCGTGAAGGGATTCCAGCCCATCATGCCCACGTTTCAGGGACTGGTCAGCGAAGAACAGGTAAATGCCCTGGTCGCCTACATCAAGTCGATTGCCGCGGCCAAGGGTGAGGCGGTCAAGAGCGCCAGCACAGCTGCTCCGCCAGCTCAAACGAATGCCCAAAAGAATCGAAGTCAGGTGCAATAAGTATGCCGAACCCGATCCCTCAACCCACGATCGTTCAACCAGCGGAACGCGAGAACTACCTGAACACGAAGTACGGAGTTTGGTCCTGGCTGCTCACCACCGACCACAAACGAATCGCGCTGCTCTATCTCATCTCCATCACGTTCTTCTTCTTCATCGGAGG
>PLKR01000381.1:0-260 GCA_003140655.1 Acidobacteriaceae bacterium
ATAATATCCGGTCATTCGCAAGGGCGATTGTCATTTTAGGTTCAAGAGGCCTGAATGGTGACCGTGGGAAACCGAAAGCCAGTAAAGCGCAAACCCGGCCGGCCGCGGGGCGCGTCGGCCGTTGCCCACGACCGCATCCTAGACGCGGTCTACGAGCTGCTCCAGACCCAGTCGGTTCGCAATCTGCAGATCCAAGAGGTCTGCCGCAAGGCCGGTGTCAGCAAACCAACGATCTACAAGTGGTGGCCTACCAAGGCGGC
>PLKR01000381.1:328-20313 GCA_003140655.1 Acidobacteriaceae bacterium
TACGTGCTCAAACGCCGCAAGGTTGCCGTGAAGGCTCTTGAAGACGCCTATGCGTCCGGAGAGATGAAGCGCTCCGTCGACCCCGAACTCCTCCTCGACCTCATCTTTGGACCGATCTACTTCCGTCTCCTCGTGAAACATCAGCCCCTGGATCAGGTGTTCGGCAAAGACCTATTGGACTACGTGCTTCGTCCTGCGGTCACTTGTTGACTTGGACGGCGATCACAACGCGCCATCTATTCGCAAGGCACCCCACGAAAACAACCCACACAACCCATCTGTCCATGTTCCTGAGGTTGCTCCGGTTTGACGGGCACGCGTTGGGCTATTGCCTGAACAGCAAGTCTCGATCCCGAGCTTCTCGTTGTCAATTCCGCGGCACGTCTCGCCAGAGCCTACCTTACGAAAACGCAGCAGCCAACAAAATATCCGATCCGGCGGGTAACCCAGAACTCGGCCCGGAAACGGTGTTTGGTAATTTGTCTCATATTGCCCGTTGGGCCTCCGCGGAATTCTGGCAGGTGAGCACGTGCACACCGCGTCTGTAATGGATAATGGAGAGGATATTTAGACCTATGTCTTTCCGTGGATCCGGGACAATTCGAACGACTGTGCCAATCCCCGCTGCATTGCACGCGTCCATTATTTTCGTAATATCTGCCACACAATCCAGCTCCATTGATTCCAAGCTGCTGAGATCGGCCAAGAACGTAAAACCTTGGCGCATTTGAGGAAGCAGATTCAGCACCTCCTCATGGACCGCCTTCACCACTGCGGCAGTTACGCGACCTCGATACCGTACCTCAATAAGATTACGGGAAATGTCCGCTTGAATAAGGTAGCCGGAGGTTGCGTCCATCTGTGTAGATTCGTCCATTCGGGAAATCTTTAGCATGTAGTCGGCTTCAGAAAATGAAACATTGCTTCTGGCGCAATGCTGCCAACCGCGTGCGATCAATTGCTTATTTTACGGTCATCACGCCACGCATTCCCGCCTGGAAGTGTCCAGGGAAAGAGCAGAGGTAAATATAGTTTCCCGGAACGGTAGGCGCAGTGAACGTGACCTCCCCGTTCTGCCTCGCACCGAGTAGGCCAATCGACGCGATCACGTCACCCGCAAGCGCTTTGGGCTCATAGTCTTCGTCCTTGGCATTGGCGGCCGCCGAAGAATACGCGGCACCGTCTTTGCCGGCCTTAAGGAGGATCCAATTGTGACCCATGACCGATTTGGGAAGTGTGCCAACGTTGCTTAGCGAGACGTAGACCACTTCGCCGGGTTTCACCGTGAAACTCGTTATGTTGAACTTCATGGAGTCATTCCCGGAGAGTTCGATCGAGGTTTTGGCCACCTGGGCGTCCAATGACGCGGCGCATAATAGCGAGAAGGCGAGACCGAGAGAGAATTCTTTTATTTTCATAGTAGTATTCAGTTAAGTGATGAAGGCGTCTAGAACATGATCCACGCCTCAAAATATAGCGTGTTATTGGCCGAAGCGTTTTGGGCTGTGCCGTCGAAATGGCTGTAGACGATGTACTGCACGGAGAATTTGACATTGCTCTTGGACCAAAACGCCGGACCTCCGTCCTTGTTGAACGGCATATAGTTCAATTCGAAGATATAGCCGTTGCTGTCAGCTGAGCCGGATGTACTTCCGCCATACAGGAGCGGATCGAGGCTGCCGTTCACGTTGAATATCTGAGCCGCGGCTCCGTAGGTCTTGTCGTAGAGGTAGTCGACAGTGATCTTCTCGTTGAGCAGGGTATCGGTGGAATTGCTTGTGGCGCCGAGGGGCTGGCTGGCCCTCCAGTCGTCATGCTCGTAGATCGCCGACGCCATAACCGTGACATCGCTGCTTAAGCTTGAATATTGGTACTGAGAATCGATGCCGGCGTCCGCAGTTTGATCCTCGCCTGCGCTGCTGTCTCGTCCCGGATAGGTATTGGCCACCATGCCGAAAGTGCCCAACTCCCAGGTTGAAGAATCGGTGGATTTCTCGACCGCGAGGCGCCAATATGGCGCCAGGCTCGCGATCTGGGCCTCGCCGGTTGGATCCACTCCAACAGCCCGCTGGAACTGGGGGCCGAGGGTGCGGTAGGCGCCGACGTCCAGGTAGACCGTGTTCGCCACCATAGCGTAGGCCCCAAGGCCTGCTACTTGGGCTGCAAACGCACCGGTGATCATCGGCGAGGCGGCAGGGGTCGGGGCCAGTCCCGAACCGCTGAATGGGAATCCCCATGCAGGCGTGGAATTCCATGGATCCTGCATCGTGGGGTTGTTGTTGAGATAGGCGCCGTACACGACGCTCTTTCCACCCCACGTTCCCGTGTCGGCGAACCGAAGCTCGGTGTTGTCCCAAGACCACGCCTTTCCGACACCGTCGTAGGTCGTCTGCGAGAAGATCCCAAATTTGTCGGCGATTGCCCCGCCCTCTGTGCCGAACAAGTCTGTCGCGTACGGCCCAAACAGGCGGCCGGCGTAAAAGATGCTCGCCTGGGTGAGCGCGAAATTGTTGTTCGGAGCAAACCCCGGCGCGGCGCCCCCCGCCTGGCCTGACTGCGTCTGGGTGAACGACGGCTGCAGCATAATCGCGATCGGCGGCAAGGAAAAGCTGCCTGCGGCGAGGGTGTACCCGCTCAGTTTGAACTGCCTCCCAAACTCGTTAAGTAGCGGGTACTCTGTATGGCACGCGATGCACTGCATGTTCAGCTGGCGTGCAAAGCTCGGAAGTCCCTGGCAGCTTAGGGCGCCCGATAAGAAACCCATCGCTCCAACCAACGAAACCCTCGCGAGATGCCTGTTAGATGATTTCAACATTAAAATCATAGCAGCTTCAGTCCCCCACCGCATCGCAGATTCTGTGGATTGCTGCGCATCTCTTGCTTCGCTTTTTTGGATGCTCGAACCATTCCAAATAAAAGGCGTCCTCCACACCTGCATCTTAGCGATCGCAAAGGACATGGGAAATGGGGTGAACACCTGTGGCGTGCGAAAGACCGCAGGCGCTTGCGGCAATTCTCTGCACGCGGCTCCCCATCGCCGACAAGGTCCCGACGCTCGCGGAGGTGGACGCTTTAATGGAAAGAGGATCGGCGGCAAAGGCGCACCGCTGAGGCCGCCCCGGCCAATCGCCCGTGACCGTCAAGCCCTGAGATTGAATTCCTTCCTTTCTCGAAGGGCATCGAGACCCGCAACAATTTCTCTCGGATCCCTCCTTGGGAAGCCATTTCGTCAGTGTGACAATGTGCTAACCACCAGGTCATGGGCACGTGAAAGGGGCATANNCATAATTGGGTGACACTCCAATGAAACAGGCGCGTCATCATGGACGAGAAGGAAACGGTAGAGGGGAAGGTAGGACACGGGGCTGAGTGACCGAAGCATGCGGCGTCCGCTACGAAGATGCAACCAACGGAATTGGGACGGAAGTCGTCGACGGCGTTCCCATTCCTTTTGCAGGAGCTGAGCTGATGCTCAGAACGAAGCAGAGCCCGCGCGAAAAGCACTCAATCGACCGGAACTTCCTGCAGCAGCTAATTCGCACCCGAAAAACGCCGTGATGTCGCCACGGAAGTTCCCTTTGGCCTTGGAGGGGGCTTGGTGAATAACTCTTCGGCGACATGTGCGGCGCGGCGGTGCATCGTACCATTTCCCGCCGGAATGTGCTGCGGAATGGCGAACGCCTTTTCCTATTTCGCATTCCAGATCGCCATCGTGTCGGGCGACCCCTGGCTTCGGACGTTGTTGTCGCTCAATATTCCCTCAGTAGCCGCAATCATCTCCGTTCTCGGGAAAACCAGGATCTCGCTGAACTTCTCGGCGAACTCAATCGTGACGAAATCTTCCCTGGAGTCCCTCATCACCGTAACGAGATGGCCGAGGTTCTTGATTGGAATCTCGTTCACCGCCTTGACCACTGAAAACGTGGGTTCGGTGTAGCCCCTCGCTAGGGGATGGGGAAAAAACGGGGAGGGAACGAAGACCAGCTGTTCACCTGGAAACGCCGGCTTTTCTTCCCGGCGCTTCAATAGCGGACTGCCCCGAATGCCGAGGTAAGATATCATCTGCGCGGTCTTGGCTAGCTGTGAGAACATCTGGATGGTGGCGGTCGAAAAAACCATCGGACCAAGGATGAAATAGGCGGGAAGATCACCCTTGAGGTCAGGGATCAACAGCGCGCGGTCAATCTCTGGAGTAAAGAAAATCTGGAGCGCGACCCTTCCCCGCTTCACGAAGGTCAGCGTCTCCCGGATGCCTCCCAGCCGCTGATATTCATATGCGAAATTAACCCGATGGGTGAGGCCGAAATGCACCATCCCCTGGTCGTCAACCTCTTCACCAGAGACCCCCGTAATGATATCCCAGTCACGAAACGTGTTCACCTCTTGCTTGGATTGGATAGAGGTGACGACCATCCCGTGTTCACCTGGGCCGGCCCCGAGAAATGCGCGCAACGCAGGGTTTTCGAAGGGTTGAGTTTGGTCGTAGAGCATAGATTTCCGCTTCCTTACGCCCGTCTTCACCTCGTCGAGAAATCTTAGGATCACCTCCGATGGGATCACGAAACTAAAGATTTGGCCTTCATCCTGGCGGCTGCAGGTTATCCCGAACACGCTGCCGGCCGCGGATGCGGCCGGCCCTCCGCTCATCCATGGGTCGAGCCGGGTATTGAGCCGTATCATCAGTTGGAGGTAGTTGCTGGTGTAATACTCGAAGTTTAGAGCCGCCATTGAAGGGCTCAGTTGGTTTATACTGTTGTAGTTTTCCGACAGGCCGTAGACCGAGACCGTTTCCCCAGAATTCGGGACGGAAGGCATGAACTCCACAGGGGGATGGTTCGCGAAGAAGTTGTCGTCAGACAGCTTGAGCACGGCCAGGTCCAAGGTCGTGTCGAGGGCCACGATCTGGGCCACGATCTTGGAGCCCGAAGCACCCCGGACCTCAATATCCGATGCGTAGTTCACGAGATGGGCGCTGGTGAGGATTCGATTCCCCGCGATCACGGCTCCCGACCCGTGCTCTTCCCTCGGAGGCGATTTCGTCCAGGGTTTGGTGAAGTCCGGTTCGCTCAGTGTAGCGGAGACCATTACGGTCGAGTCCAGCAAGGGATCATGCCGCTCCGAATTCGCCCGGGACGCCGGTGCCGAGGTTCCGGATGGTGGGGATTCAATTTCTGGAGTGCTGGGGCTCTTCGCGATCGACGCCACATCCTCCAGCGGGATCATCTTGGTGGCCGCGCCCTGCTTTATCAGAATCTTGGTCGAGGACTGTATAAGAATGATGCCATCAACCTCGGTTCCGTCCTTGAGGATGATCGTGTCGCCGCGGACGAAGGGAAGCGCGTACACGAGGAGGGCGCCGACCGTGGGGAGCCAGCGGGATTTCATGGGGTCCGGTTCCACTCGGCCATCGTGTCGGCACTGCCTTGGCTTCGAATTCCGTTGTTGGCCATAATTGCTTCGGTCGAAGCGACCAGTTCCTGCTGCCGGAAGACGAACTTCTCGACGTGCTGGTCCGCAAATTCAATCACGACAAATTTCTGCTTCGAGTCCCGAAGGAGGGCGACCAGATGAAGAAGATTCCTGACAGGAGTGCCATTCACCACCTTGACCACCCGTAACGCGGGATCCCGGTACCCCACGGTCAGCGCGCTGGCAAGGAACGGGCAGAGAACCACCACATCCTCGCCGGGGAAGGCCGGCTTGTCTCCCAGGCGCGTGAGAAGGGGGCTATCGTGTTTTTCCAGCCACTCGGTGGTTGCAGGCAGGCTCGCCGTCAAGGCTACCAACTGAAGGGAAGCCCGGGAAAAGACCAGCGGACCCAGGATGAAGTACGACGGATAGGAACCCTCCAGGTCCGCGAAAAGGACGGGGAGGTCGGTAGCAATCGGCAGCTGGACGGATTCGGCTCGGCCCCCCCGGATGACGGTAACGGGCACGAAGGCACCATCGCCCAAACCCTGGTAGAGGTAGGTCATGGACACCTGCAGATCATCCCGCAGTTTGACCATGCCTTGGTTGTCGACCGGGACCTCGCCAATCCGCGTCACCACGTCCCATCGCTTGATCGGGTAGGCGGAATCGTCGAGGGCCGGCTTGATCACAACCACACCCTGCACGCCGGGATCGAGGTGAAGAAAACGCCGCAGGGCCGGATTTTCCGTGGACTGGTAAGCGTCGGCACTCATGGGTCGTCCGCGGTAGGCGCCGCCCGCAGCGACCCGCTTCAGCATGAGGTCGATCTCCTCGTTCGGGATGATGTAGCCGATGTTCTGCGCACCACTGAGGAAGCTGTAAGCCAATCCAATGACCTTGTCGCCCACCATAGCGGGGCCGCCGCTGTTGCCGTGATTGATCGCGGCATCGATCTGCATTCGAAGGCCGAAGTGGGTTCCGCCGTAGGAGGAAAAATCGATCCTCGAAACGATTCCCTTTGTGATGGAGAGGCTTTCGCCCCCGGTCGGATAGCCGTAGACCAAAACGGAGTCCCTGATGCGGGGGAGACCAACCGCCCGCATGAGCGGTGGATGGGTCGCGAAAAACGACTCGTCGTCCAGCTTCAACACCGCGAGGTCGATTCCTTGAGACACGGTTTCCACCTTCGCCGAGATGCGGTCGCCCGCTTGGCTACCCTGTATCTGGAGATTGGTGACATACTGGACCAAGTGGGCATTGGTCAGGATCCGGTTGCCCTCGATGACGAGACCCGACCCGCTGATCTCCAAGGGGTCTAGCTTGGTCCACGGCTTCATGACGTCAGGACCCCTGCGGGTGCCGAATACCTTCACCACCGAGTTGCCGATTGCGTCGATCTGGGCGCCGCTGGCGGCCTGCGAGGGCAAACCCGGCATGCTCGGCGCGTCCTCGGCAAATAACCTTCCAAGGCCGCTGACCCAGATTACGGAGGCTAACAAGAAAATCCGAGCACGGAACAGAGTCATCGACGGCGGAAATTCATGTCAGGGGCTTATGAAACAAAAGGAGACCTCAAATGTAGAGGCCAAATGCTGCAAAATGACGGCGTTTAGGGGGGAAGGTGAGTCGGTCCTCGCTTCAATCCGCTCCATACTGGTCTTCTGAAACGGGACCGTGGATCTCAATAATGCACTGAGGCTCCCTTAGGAACTTCATGTGCGTCCGCGCTTCCAAGCGGTCTCTCCTGAACGATTGCCGAAACCGTTTTCAAAACCGCCGTCTCCTCATTGTCACAATTTGAAACCAGGCCGCCAAGTCTTGCATTCCGTCGCGGTCGTCCAGGGCCAAGCTGTGTTTGCGATCCCCGCCCATCTGGCTATCGGCCTCTCGACCGCATCGCCCGGCTCGCTTGATGCCGGGCTGAATTTCGTCGGGCCCCAGGACTTCTGCGCCCCGACCCGGAATGTTTCTGCCCAGAAGTCGCTGGATGCGCCAGCAACTGTCCTTTCCAAGATCCTACTCATCGCCATCACGACCTCGAGCCCATCTTTCTCCGGCTTGACGATGTCGGTAATCACTAGATCCGCATTCGCGTGCATAAACAGCTCCATCCGTTCCTCTCCATTGCACGCTTCGCTTACGGAATGGCCAAATTGGTTAGGTACTAGATGCAAGACACTCCGCGCAGAGTACCATCGTCGATGAGAAGGATTCGCGCCATGATTAGTGGGTTAGCTGAGGCGCGAGAGCCGCATGGACCGCGACTCCCATCGAGTGGATGCTTGTTGGTTTCATCAAAACTTGAAGTATGCCCGCCGCATCAATTTGGTCTGACCGGAGTGCCATACTGTAACCGGTCATTAGAATGACGGGCAAATCGGGCCGGATATGTCTGAGCTGAGTGGCAAGGAATATGCCCGTCATCCCGGGCATCGTCTGATCCGTCAGCACAAGATCAAATCGCTGTGGATCAGCGCGCACAACGGCGAGCGCTTCTGCGGGCTTCGTCGCGCATTCAACCTGGTAACCGAGCGTGGTTAGCGTTTTCTGGCCAAGCTGGGCAAGCAGCTCTTCGTCGTCTATGAACAGAATTCGCTCACCGTTGCCGATCGGAACCGGTTCTCCATCGGATCCAACCTCGGCTACCTCGCCTGCTTGCTCGGGAAAGTACAGGTGAAAAACTGTGCCTTCACCAAGATGGCTGTAGACGGTGACCGCCCCATCGTGAGATTCCATAATGCCGTGCACAACCGACAGTCCCAAACCCGTGCCTTCGCCGGGAGGCTTAGTTGTGAAGAATGGCTCAAAAATCCGTCGCAGGGTCGCTTGATCCATTCCGCTACCGGTGTCACTGACGGACACGCGCGCATAAAGGCCGGGCCTCAGCCGCGGCTGCGTGGCGGCTTGCGCCACGTCGATTGGACACCTCTCCAACTTTATTTCAAGACGCCCGGGCCTTCCCTTCATCGCATGGCAGGCATTGGTCCCGAGGTTCATAAGGATTTGATGGATCTGGGTCGCGTCCGCGAGCACCGTGGGCGCATTTGTCGCTAGCGAAATGTTGAACTCGATTGTCGAAGGTATGCTCGCTCGCAATAGCTTGATGGTCTCGGCCACGACAGGACGCAGTTGGATCAGTCTCCGCTCCACTCGTTCCTGCCGACTGAAGGTGAGAATCTGCCGCACAAGGTCGGCGGCGCGACTCGCCGCCTGTAACACTGAATCAAGGTATCTGCGAACCTGGTCATTTCCGGTCAAGATCATCTGGGACAGTTCGGTATAGCCGTTGATTGCTGCGAGGGTGTTGTTGAAGTCGTGGGCGATCCCGCCCGCCAGAGTGCCAATGGCTTCCATCTTCTGCGTCTGGCGCAGCTGCTCCTCCAAATTGCGATATTTTGTGACATCCTCGGCCACGCCAACCCAGCGCCTGATCGCGCCGGCGGCATCACGAACCGGAAAGGCGCGGTCACGAATGCAGCGCTCGGTTCCATCTGGCCTGATAATTCGGTATTCCTCATCGTACGTGCCCTGAGTCCTCTTGATCTCCAGGGCGCGGATCACGCGATCCCGATCACCGGGACGAATCGCATCGAGCCACATGTGGGGCTTCTCGTAGGCGCTCTGGCAAGTGATGCCCCATATTCTTTCATAGGCTGGACTAATGTATAGTTTCTTAGCTTCTTCCGGATCGGCGATCCAAAAAACCTCATCAATATACTCGGCCAGCTCACGAAACCGCGTTTCACTTTCGCGTAGCGCATCTATGGCGCGTTTGCGATCCGTAATGTCGCGGATAATCCTCGATACACCGACTACGTTGCCATCGGAATCCTTGATCGGGGAAATCGTGACGGCCACGTCGATGCGTTGGCCGTCCTTTCGGATCCTGACGGTCTCGAATCGTGGCGTGATATCGCCTCCGGCAACGCGATTCATTTTCTCGTCCTCTTCTACATAGCGATCCGGCGGAAAGAGTATTTTTAGGGGTCGACCGATGATCTCCGACGCCGTATAGCCGAACATTTGTTCCGCAGCTAAGTTCCAACTTAAGATATGGCCATCCAATGTCTTGCTGATGATTGCATCGCCCGAATCCTCGACAATGGCCGCCAAGGTTCTGATGTTCTCGTCCTTACTCTTGGTCATAGTGATGTCGTGGGCCATGACGATGACGCCAACCACTTGTCCATTTTGGTTGCAGACCGGTACCTTGTCCGTGCTGACCCAGAGTTTTTTGCCATCGCGGCCAACCAACTGCTCAATGATTCCAAGTTTAGAGACACCCGAACAGATGACCTCCATGTCATCCTCATGATATTTGGACGAATCCTCCGGATAGGTTTCGATCGATGGCCTTCCCTCGATCTCCTCGACAGACTTTCCGGCGGCGTCTGCCGCTCGTTTATTGATCCGAAGAATGACGTCTTTCGTGTCCTTGAACCAGATCATGGCCGGTATTAGGTCAAATAGCACCCGCAGTTCGACCTGCTGCCGCCGAAGCGTTTCCGTTGCATGTTTCCGCTCGGAGATGTCCTGAAGGGCCCCGTAAACGCGCCGGATGCAACCTTTGGCATCCCTTTCGGCCTCGCCACTGACGCGTACCCAAATGCGCCGGCCTTTGGCGGTTATAATCTCCGACTCGAAGTCAAAGGGTGTTCCGTCTCTGACGCAGGCCCCAAACGTCGCTTGAACGGATTCGCGGAATTCAGAGGCGTAGAACTTGATACCTTCCTCGATCGTCGGAGTGAATCCCGGCGGAAGCTCATGGATGGCACATGTCTCGTCCGACCACGTCAGCCGTAGGTCCGGCAAATTCACTGCCCATGCACCCAATTGGCCTAATCTCCCGGCCGACGCAAGCCACGCTGCGTAGGCGCGGCGGCGGGCAAAATCCTTCTCGGCCTCAACGAGCGCCAAAACAACAACGACCAGAGCAAGGACGCTGCCGCCGACTATAATTTCCCTAGTCGTCATGCTGCTGTGCTTCGCCTCAGATTCACGCTGCTCTAGGAGGTTCTGCTCAGCGATTTCCATCTCTCCCACTAGCATGCGGATACGATCATGAAGCCGCTTCCCCAATCCGGTGGCCGTCGCCGCCTGCGCTGCCGCGAATCCCCGGTTCCGTCGGATTTCAATCTCTTCGGCCAATCGTGTCATTCGCTCATGGACGAGCGGCGCCAGGGCGTCTAACCGGCGCTCTTGCTCGGCATTAAACGCCATAAATTTGTGCAGAGCCATGATATCTCCATCGATGTCGCGCCGCGCCTCATAGTAGGGCGCCAGATAAGTCTCATCGCCTACTAAGGCATAGCCGCGCTGGGCAGTCTCGGCGTCGGTTACATGCGATAGGACAAAACGTAAAGTTGATATCGTCTCCGTTGTATACCTCGACCACCCCTCCACTTGATCGAGGCGAGTCACGCTGAGATAGGAAACAACGCCGATCGTTCCCAAGCAGACTAGGGCAAACGAAAAAGCTGCTCGCACTTTCCGCTCCGCATTGAGTCCGCGCGGCTTGAATTCGTCGAAGGAAAAAGGGTTCATGAGGAAGTCCATCAGTCTGTGGCTCACATATGCGACTGAACTGCCTTGTCGTGAAGTCGGGGCGAAGCTGCCCGTTTGTATTCTCGGCCGAATCCAGTGTCCCTCACTCCACCGCGAATCGCCAACCGACTTATTCGCTTTGAGTTACGCTTTGGATGGCGAGTTGAGAGCTAAATGGAGTTGAAAATGATGGACCTTTGCCATCCTTCTATCCTACCCATTGTGATGCCTAAAAAGGATATTAGGCGGGTTGAGGCGTCCCCGCTATAGGGTCTTTGCCTACCTGAAAGCGCGGCCCAGGCTCAGTCCACGTCCTTGGGAGAGCGATCGTAGGATCCTAGGTTCCATACCGTCGATCCTACCGAAGTGTGTGCGCCTTCGACCCGTTCCGATTTCATACATATTGTGTACCATCCATTGGTGGCTAGGAGATCACCGCCGCCAGCGCCGACGGAAGTTCGACCACATGATCGTCCTCGTTAAAATGGCCATGGCCGTGCTCGATGATGATTTTGGGACCGAGCGTGGCGCGAAAAACGGCCTTCGCACGGTCAACCCCAATGTAGGGATCATTGTCGGAAAGGATCACGGTGCAGTTCCCTGCCGCTTTTTTCACCTTCGCCGGATCCAGGCCCTTGCTGAACCATGGATCTAACGCCGGGTCGCCGCCGGTTTCCGTATCGGCATCCTCTGGCGACATCCCGGTGGGAAAGATCCCCGCCACCAGCACCGTTTTTGCCACCGACTTCCCGGCGGCTCCCACGGTTTCGAGATAGCGCAGCACTCCCTGACAGCCCAGACTGTGGCCGATCAGGGTGGTCCCATCGTCCGGCTCGCCGATCAATTTCGCGATGAAGTCGATCCATTCGGAAATCACGGGGCGGTCGGCATGAGGCATGAGAGGCAGCGAGACCAGGTACCCTCTTTCTTCCAACTCGCCTTGCAGCCACGGCAGCCACGCCTCATTCGGGTTGCTCAGATAACCGTGGATAATGAAAGCACGCCTGAGCATCACGGGGCGGAACTGCCGGCCTCTGGCGCTTGAGCACCCAGCGGAACAACTGGGCCGTCTTAAGCCGCTGGCCCGGCCCGGAATCCGATCGCGGCATGCTGGCCGTCGCAGAAGGGTTTGTTCTGCGACGCGCCGCAGCGGCACAGGGTCACGCGGTTGCGCACCTCGTATTTGAAACCATCGGCGCCGATCACTTGGACGCCGCCGCGGAGCCAGACCGGGCCGGAGCAATGTTTGGCCGGATCCTCGGTCAGGGCGATCGAAGGATTATATTTTGGCTCCGCCGGTTTGCCGGTGGCGTTGTCCCACGCCACCAGCCGCCCCGAGGGACAGTCACAAGCCTCCTGCACGAAGTCTTTGCGCGCCGCCGAGTCGTCCGTTCGGTTCACGAGATTCCACACCTGCCCCTTGGGGTCGCAGAAGCGCGCAAAAGCGCATAGGCTCTCCGCATCCGTCAACGACATCGTCGGGCCTTCGATCAGCTTGGCCTGGTCCCGGTAGGGTGCGCGGGAGGCGGTTTCGGTGCCGTCGAACGCGGCCTTCGCATGGGTGCCGTCACAAAAAGGCTTTTGCGCGCTCCGGCCGCAGCGGCAAAGCGCGTAATTCGCCTTGGGTGGATATTCCGGTCCCGGGGTCCACTTCACCGAATCACCCTCCCGATTGGTGCCGATGGTTTCCGTCAGCAGCGGCAGGCTGCCGGAGACGAGATAGGGGCCGTTTTCCGCAATCTGCACCTTGGCCGTCGCGGTAATGGGTTTATTCATGGAAGAAATCGGATTAGGGCAATTTCCCAAGTGCTATTGGATTTTAGTCCTTAGGGCCAGAGTGCCCTGAATTCGGTCGTAAATTCAAGTCTTCGTTCGGCGCCATAGCATCTTATCCGCCGCCCGCGGTGCAGCAAGCGTCCCGTTGACTCGCCGCCGATGCAATTCATGCGGCCCCTGTGCCCAAGGTGAAAGCCCCCAGAACTCGCACCGCCTTCTCAACCCACCCGTTTCGTTCGATCCCAACCCGGGCAGCCACTTACCTACAATGAGTTAAGACCCCTTGAGCGTCTACCAAAGGCCGCCCGGCCCATTTCTGGGCCACAGGCCCGGGGCCGCGCGTGTCACGCCACAGGCAGCAGCGCGCGAAACCCTGCTTCCACGAAATGATGGTCGGTCGTCAATGCCTCGGTGAGACGCAATTCTCGCATCACCACAAAACTTGTGCAGTCCGTAAACGAGTAACGGTGGTCGGCATATTTCCGGAAGAATGTCTTCGCGGTTTCGAACCGGCCCACTCCGATCCATTCCACGCGTATGCGAGCCGACTGCTCGACTAGGTCAAACACGCGTAGTGCAACGGCCGCTCCGCCGCGCGCTTTGGCCAGGTTGACGGCCTCGGCAATGAGGTAGTCTGTCGCGACAATCAACCTGCCCGCGTTCAAAATCCGGGCGACGGCGTCGCGTGCAGCAGCGTGGTTGGCGTCGTTCTTGTCAACAAACGCATAAAGCGCGGATGTGTCGGCCAACACGTCACGCGTGGCCATATAGCAAATGGTCGATGTCCTTGTTGGTCATCTTGCCACCCGGGCCCTCGACCGCAAACCTGTCGAGATTGAGCAGCGGATCATCCGGCGACAACGGTAGGCGTTCGCTTTGAGGGGCAGGTCCCAGCTGGGCGACCGGACGACCGGCCCGTGCAATTGTGATGCGTTCACCCTTTTCGGCGCGCATGACCAAGCGGGAGAGGTTGCTTTTGGCCGCGTGGATATTGAAAGACACTTGAGGCATGGAATCAAAGTTAGCTAAGCACTTGGGCTAAGCAAGCAAATCTGGGGATTTCGTCCGTAATGTCGGGGAAGCCCAATGATTGCAGACGACGCGCCAGTACCAGGATTCACCTGGAGCCTGTCAATCACTTGGTCGCTGGTTCGACCCTATTCGCCAAATCAGCAATAGCACTGATTGCTGCCTTCAATTCGGGGCCAAGGAACGTGATTGTTGACACGCCTCTAACCAACTTCTTCACAAATCGCGCCGGCTAAGGTCAACAGCGACGCTGACAACCGGCACAGCCGACCAGGCCGACTGTTCAAAAAATAAGGATCGATTTCCTTCCTAAGGCGAAATCAACGCGACAAACTTTCCCGTGACAAACCGACCGATGATCTTGTAGATAGCCCCATGATGACGCATGGTTTTCGCTGCCCGCACCCCATCGGGCATCACGGCCCGTTGCGTTTGGCGGGCCTCCTGTTCCTCGCCGGATCCATCGGCGGCCTTTCATCCCGTGCGCAGACTCTGCCAGGAGTGACATGGACGACCGCGACCCAGAAGCTTGTCACCGGTACGAGTCCCCAATCGATCGCGGTGGGTGACTTCAATGGCGACGGAATTGCCGATATCGCGGTCGGGCAGGCAGGCTCCATCGGCATATTCCTTGGCAACGGCGACGGCACGTTCAAGGCCGCCGACACCGGCAACAACGGCGTCACGATCTCAGTCCCCCTGACGGCCCCTCTGGCGATCGCATCCGGGGCTTTCCAAACGGGCAAACCCGTGGGCATCGTCGCAGTCAGCGGCAGCTACAACGCCGTGATTCTCAGCAACGGCGGTGGCGGAGAGACGGCGCCCGCCGCCTTCACCGGCGTGGTATCCGCGACGTCCGTCGCCGCGGGCGATTTCAACGGGGACGGGAAAGCGGACCTTGTCGTCGCGGGCTTCGCCCCCGACAGCTCAAATCCGATAGTAGCCATCTTCCTCAACGGCGGGGGCGGCACTTTCGGGACGCCGACGCTCATCCCCATTGACGCCAGTTCCCCGGAATTCGTGGCGGCGGGGAACTTCCTCGGGAATGGATATACGGACGTGGCCGTGACCGTAAACAACTCGGTCGATGTGTTCTTGAACGACGGCTCGGGAAACTTTTCCCAGGGAGTGGGAGGGACTACGGGCAATGGCCCCTCCAGCATAGCGGTGGGGGATTTCAATGGGGACGGCAAACAGGACCTCGCCGTGGCGAACCAAGCCGACGGAACGGTATCGGTGCTGTTGAGCAACGGGGACGCATTCGGGACTTTCACAACCTCGGCGACCGTGAAGGTGGGCAACGGCCCCTCCTGCATCGTGGTGGGGGATTTCAACAAGGACGGAAAGGCGGACCTGGCGGTGACGAACCAAACCGACAACACGGTGACGGTGCTGCTGGGCAATGGCGACGGAACGTTTTCGTCGCCCACGACGTTGAAGGTGGGCGTGGCCCCCACGTCCCTCGCCGTGGGGAATTTCAACGGAAACGGCAACGTCGACCTGGCCGTGACCAACAGTGCCGACAACACGGTGACGATACTGCTGTCGCAGGTGGTGGGGACGCCCACGCCCACCCCAACGCCAACGCCCCCTGGAGGTGGAGGAGGGGGCGGAGGCGGAAATGGATTAGCCCGGCTCATCAACATCTCGACACGCGCGCAGGTGGGAACGGGCGGCAACATCCTGATCCCAGGCTTCGTGGTGGGAGGCAGCGGAACGGAAACGCTCCTTATCCGGGCCGACGGACCCAGCCTGACCCAGTTCGGCGTCAACGGCGTCCTGGCCCAGCCCAGTCTCAGCGTCTATAACAGCGCGGGCGCGGTGATCGCCTCCAACACCGGCTGGGGAACCAATACAAACCCGGCTCTCATCGCCAGCACGGCGGCCTCCGTGGGCGCCTTTGCGCTCACTTCGGGCAGCGCCGATTGCGCCCTCATCGCCAGCCTGCCCGCGGGCGCCTACACGGTCCAGGTCTCGGGCTTGAACAGCACGACCGGCGTCGCCCTGGCGGAAGTCTACGAGGTGTCGGCCAGCGGCACCCGCCTGGCCAACATCTCGACGCGCGCCCAGGTGGGAACGGGCGGCAACATCATCATCCCGGGCTTTGTGATTTCAGGCAGCGGCACCGACCAGTTGCTTGTGCGGGCGGACGGCCCCAGCCTGACCCAGTTCGGCGTGAGCGGCGTCCTGGCCCAGCCGAGCCTGAGCGTTTACAACGGCGCAGGCACGGTCATCGCCTCCAACACCGGCTGGGGGACCAGTTCAAACCCGGCGCTCCTCGCGAGCACGGCTGCCGCGGTCGGAGCCTTCGCCTTCGCTTCGGGCAGCGCCGACAGCGCCCAGATCGTCAACCTTTCGGCAGGCGCCTATACGATCCAGGTCTCTGGAGTGAACGGCACGACCGGGGTGGCCCTAGCCGAGGTTTACGAAGTTCCGTAATCACCATGTGGATATCTGGTTTCGGCCAAGCTCTATTCGGAATCGCAGTGGCAGGCCTCGCCATACTTAGTTTAGTCTTCGGCAACTTCGCGCCAATTGCTGAGCCGTTTCCCGCCTCACTCCCCTGGCCGGAAGTTTGGGTATATGGATCCGGGGCGATCTTGCTGGCTGCAGGCGCCGGCTTGTTCTTTGCGCGCACGGCTTTGGTAAGCGCGCTTATTATCGGAGTGTACGCATCGGCCTGGACCGTGACACGCGCAGGCCCCGTTTTGCTCAAGCCTCTGAGCATCGGCTCCTGGTACGGGTTCTGCGAAGCCATGGGACCCCTGGTTGGCGTATGGATTCTCTACGCTTTGCTTCGCCGCCAATATAACGCGCCCGCGGTGACTGTGATGACCGGCGATCGCGCCCTACACGTGGCACGGGTTCTTTTCGGCGCGGCTTGCGTGGTGTACGGCGCCGCGCATTTCGCCTACGCGGCGTATACGGCGAAAATGGTACCGGCGTGGCTTCCCGGCCGGACGGGGCTCGCGTATCTAACCGGGGCCGCTCACGCCGCCGCCGGCTTTGGCCTTCTCCTTGGGATTCTTCCCCGCTTAGCGGCGACAATGGAAGCCATCATGTTAAGTCTCTTTGGCGTTTTGGTCTGGTTACCGAGTTTTTTCGCACAGCCCGCGCCTGGATGGGCGCCTTCAACACAAGTTCAATGGTCGGAGACCTTGCTGACCTTCCTGCTGGCGGCGTCGGCATGGATCGTCGCCGCATCGCTGCGAAGAAGCCCGCGAGGTTTCGCGCCGACGGTACCCGACGATTCGGCAACGCTGGCCAGGTAGGATTGGCGTGAGCGCCCCTCCTCACCGCCTCGACCACGGCGCGTGCGCGGCGACTGGCATAGCCAGCATTCCTATCATTGCTCCGGTGTTGTGAGGCCAACTGAGAAACAACGGGCAAGAAGCGGGTAAAATACCCGGTTAAGGCGCAAGTTGAAGACAAGATAGATGACTATCATCGCTGCCACGCACGCGTCCGCGAGATGGTTGTACGTGAGCACGATCTGGTGCTGCGTCCAATGGTAGTCGTCCGCTAGAATATTCATGTCGCCGCCGCCTTCGTCCTCGCCGTGGATCATGGAGCCGTAGGGAATTCCCTCGACCCCGCTCTTGACCTTCTTCCAGAAGGAATAGCTCTCGAAGAAACTGGCGGCGCCGATGAAGAGAACAATGTAACGGCAGGATCCCCACCTGAACTTCTCGGGAAACTCGAAATAGAAGAGGCAGACCATCGCGGCCGAGAGATAGAATTCGCCGCCGACGCCCCCGAAGATCATCCACAGGTGCGCACGGTCCTCCGACAGACCCCATGTCATGAAGGTCTGTGCGGCGATCAGGGCGGCCGCCAGGATCATCGGCCACGCCTTTCGCTCGCGCCAGCCGGAAACGGCCAGAACTCCAAGGGCGGCGAGGATCGCCAGGTAGAGGATCGCCGACCCGTTGGGCTCAACGTTTGTCCATCCGATTGGAAGCGGCAGGGCGGGCCTGCCGGAGAGCCACGCGACGCTTGCATGCCCCAGCTCGTGAATCCAGACGTGAACCCCTCCAGCAGGAATCCAAGAGGGGTCATCTTGAAGAGTATGGCCAAGGCCGCCACCAGCGGCGGGGCGATTGCCTTGACGATCGGGCTGTCGAATGACCTGGGATCGTAGGGGTTCTCCGCGGTCTCGTGTATCGCTTGGGAAGTTTCAGTATTCATGCTTCTCCGCACGCTTCTCCGCACGCTTCTCAGGCATTCGCGGGCCAGGTCTACCGGGCGTCCTTGCGGACCCGCGCCCCGATCGCCACTACGGCGACGCCTGCGAGCAGCAACGCCCAAGTCCCGGGCTCCGGCACCGGCACGAAATTCAGCGTCAGGGAGTTCCCAAGCTGGCCCATGGAAAAGGAACCTCCGCCGAGGGAATTCTGGAAGGCGGACGTGTTGAACGAGAAGTCGGCCGGATTGAAGCCCGAGATCGAGCCCGCCGAGACCAGGGTCCAGGAATAGGGCTGGGCCGGATTGAAGTTGGCCAGGCCGGGGTTTCCGCTGGCAGGATCGATCGACTCGACCGCGATCGAAAACGGGCTGCCGGGCGTCGACGTCACGGAAAGGACGCCGGAAACGCTGACCGTGTCGTAATCCGTCCCCGCCATGGCGCCGGGGGCATTCTTGAGGTCGAATGCATAGACGCCGGCCGGTCCGAACGTGAGCGGCGTCCCGAACGACAGGGTGGCGATTCGCTGTCCGGCCGCCGCGCTTCCGGGCGAAACCTCCGCCCCGTTGCCAATCGTCGTCCCTCCTGCGGGCGAGAACGTCCCGAAGCCGGAAAGGACGGAGCCTGGGTTGCTGGTCAGCGAAGGGGCGGTGAGCGTGCCGCCGCCCAGCTGGACCACCCCGTTGTTGATCAGGCCATTGGAGCCGGAGAAATTGCGATTCCCGATGACCTCGAGGGTGCCGTCGTTGGTGGTCAATGTCTGCTCGACCTGCTGGTAGGTGCCGCCCGCGCCGGTCTTTGTCTGGATGGATGAGCCGGGTCCGTTGAGGACGAGGGTGGCTGCGTTGGTGTCGATCGCGTTGGCCGGGCTGTCGAAGGAGAGAGTGCCCCCGTTGCTGGCCTCCCACGTTCCCCCGGTGAGCGTATTGACGGCGAAGTTCGTCAGCGAGGAAGTGAGCGACAAGGTGCTGTCGTCGGCCTGAAACGTGCCGAGGTTTGTCGCCGTGCCGGAGGCATTCAGCTGGAGGCTCTGCATCGGGACGTTCGCCAGAAGGAGGCCGGCAACATCGTTCAGGAAGGACAATCCGCCGTTGCCGATGGTGCCATATCCCTCGATGGTGTTGTCGACATTGGTGAGGGTGAAGCTGCCCCCGCTTTGCTGCACGAACGCGCTGCCGTTCGCATCGCCGCTGTTGAGCGTGACCGTGCCACCGCCCTGGAGCGTCACGTTGCCGGCGATGTCGAGGTTGGTGTTGCTGCCGCTGCCCGCGTTGAGCTGCACGTTGCCCTGGTTGGTGAGCGTCCCAAGGAGCGTGGTGGTGGTGCCGAGGCGGCCGGTATAGGCGCTCGAGCCCGTGATCGTGACCGTGTCGAGCACGGCCGGCCCCAGCGTCTGAAGGGTTCCCGTACCTGCGGTGGTCAGCATCCCTCCGGTGACCGTGGCTCCCACGTCGACGGTCCCGCTGCTGGCCATGATCGTCCCGCCCGTGTTGGCGACGTTTGAGGAGATCTGCAGGATGCCACCGCCGGTGGCCTCAAGGAGGCCCGCGTTGACGAGGGCGCCGCTGCCGTTAAGGACCATGGTCTGGCCCGAGATATCCGCGTTCACCGTGCCTGCCGACGCGTTGGTGAAGCCCAGGGCGCCATTGCCGATCGTTCCAGCCCCGTTGATCGAATTGTCCACGTTGGTCAGCACCATGCCGCTGCCCGATTCCTCAAGGTAGGGCCGGCCATTGTTGTCGCCGTTGTTCAAGGTGACGGTGCCGCCGCCCTGCAGCGACACGTTGGAGCCCATCTCCAGGAAGTTGTTGCTGCCGCTGCCCGCGTTGAGCTGGATGTTTCCCTGGTTGGTGATGGTGCCAAGAAGCGTGGTCGTGGTGCCCAGGGCCCCGGTGTACGTGCTGCCGGAGGTGAGGATGATCGCTCCGGCGCTCCCGTCCAAGGTGGCTGCGCCATCAGTCCCGAGGGTGCCCCCGTTCACGGTGGTCAGCGTCGCCCCATGGAGGGTACCGCCGCCGTCGATCAGGACGGCGCCCCCGTT
>PLKR01000346.1 GCA_003140655.1 Acidobacteriaceae bacterium
GTTTGCCTTCGTTGACGAATTGGGTGGGCGAGACGTAGCCGGAGACGGAATCCCGGTCCATCTTGCGGACGATGACTTTCTTGTGGGTCGAGGGCATGAATCGGCTTCCGGCTTCCGGCTTTCGGCAAGAGCGATTGTGCTTGCCGAAGGCGGACGACGGGTACCGTGATTCTCGCACCAATTCGGAGGAAATCCTGCGAATCCACGTTGGCAGTAGCCAAATTGTCAACGTTGTGTTATTCCTTTAAGTTGCCTTGGCGCGGCTCAAGTCTGCATAAGTGTTTTGTATTGAGTAAGTTGTGTCGGATTCGTAGTGGCATCGCCGGGGTCGGGCCGGGTTATCCTGTGGAAATCTTGTGGAAAACTTGGGTGCAGGCTGGATTGCGCCCGCGATGCGCGGGCAAGGAAGCGAGCCAAAAGGCGTCTCGCTTAGGATGACAATCCACATAGCGGCTGGTGGTTGCGTGACTTGGAACGCTTGACGACGAATGGCTGATTACATTTACACCATGGAAATCCGGTTGACGCCGGATCAGTTGAAGGGCGTCAACCTGGTGCAAGACATAGCGCGCGCCGCGGGAATCACTCTTTACCTGACCGGGGGCGCGATTCGCGACATCATCAGCGGGTTCACGATCCGCGACCTGGATTTTACGGTTCAGGGCAATCCTCTCAAGCTGCAAAAAGATTTTGAACGGGCGGGCGCGCAAATCGCCGGTCACGATGAAGATGTGCGTACGCTGTTTCTGGTGCTGCCGGGCAATGTGCGCGCCGAGATCGGCATGGCGCGGACCGAGGAGTACGAGAAGGTGGGCAAGCCGCCGGTGATTGCGCCGGCCAGTATTCAAGAGGACTTGCGCCGGCGCGATTTTACGGTGAACGCCATGGCGCTGTCGCTGAATGAAGGATCGCGCGGGCTGCTGCTTGATCCGTTCAACGGCGTCGCGGATATTGAAGCGAAGCTGCTGCGCATCCTGCACAATTATTCGTTCGTGGANNAACGCGGCCAAGGAAAACAAATACATCGAGCACATTTTGCGCAGCGCCGTGGGACATGAGATTGCGCAACTGGCGCATGAAGATGATCCACTGAGCGTGGTGCGCACCCTGGAAAAGGAAGACTGGCTCAAGGTGCTGCATTCACACTGGTCGTCGGCCAAGGTGGACACAAACGGGCTGGCGCAGTTGATGAAGACTCGGCAGCAGATGGTGGATCTGGGCTATACGGTCGATCCATCGGCCGCGGTGATGCACTTCCTGACGGCACGGCTTTCCGATAAAGACATCTCGGATTTGCGGCGGCAGATCCCGCGCAAGGATTTGATCGAGTCGTGGCGCGACATCGAGGATCACGCCAAAGAGCTGGCGAAGCGACTGACGGGGAAAGAAGCGGCGACGCCGTCTCGCACGTGGAATCTGCTATCTGCGGCACGACCGGAGATGATTCTGTTTCTGGCAGTGACGGCGCGGAATCAGGCGGTGGCGCAGAAGATCAAGAACTTCCTGACCAAGTGGCGGCAAGTGCAGCAGCGCATTCCGCTGCCCGAGATGACGGAACTGCTGATTACTCCGCAGTTGCCGGAGTATCCGAAGATTGCGCGTGACGTGTTCATGTTGCTGCTCGACGGGAAACTTCGCTCGCGGACGGAGACATTGAAATTCTTGAAGCCGTTTGCGCCGCCGCCTCCGCCGCCTCCGCCGCCACCCAGGCGCGGGCGCGGGCCGAAGGCTGCGGCTGCTGCGCCTGCCGCGGCTGCGCCCGGGAAAAAGGGCGAAGTGGCGAAGGGCAAGGGGAAAGCTGCGGCCGCGGCGGCGGTTCCGGCTTCCGTGGCGAAGCCCGAGGCTAAACCAGTAGCGACGACGAGACCAGAAGCTAAGGCGAAGCCTGTTAAGGCGGCGTCCAAACCTGNNCCAGGAAGCGATAAGCCGCCGGGTGGTCGCAATTCCTTGCACTGTCCTGATTCGTCTTTGGGCAGGTACTAATTTCTGGATTGCCTGGACTGAATCCGGCATATAATAGGCGTATGCATCGACCGCTTTTCATAGCGGCGTTCGTGCTCCTGTTGGTTTCTGTGCCCCTTTCGGCGCAGCACGGCGGAGGCCATGCGTCCGGAGGTGGCCATGGGTTTGGCGGCGGACATGGCGCCGTTGGCGGCCACGCTTTCAGCGGGGGCCACGCTGGTTCAGGTTTCGCGGCGCGTCCGTCGGCGCGCGGGCTCGCTTCACGTCAGTCACTCTCCTCACGCGGCTTCAACCGTTCTGGCGGTGCGCGACTTCGAACCTACGGCTTTCGGAACAACCGCTACGGTTACGGTGGCTACGGTTACCCGTGGTTGTATGGCGGGATCTACGATCCGTACTGGTGGTGGGATTCTGGTTCGTCGTACGACGCGCAACAGCAATACGAAACTGGCCTGGCGAATGAGATGAACCAGCAGAGTCTAGAAGAGCAGAGCGTGCGCCGGCAAGTCGATCAGGATGTTTATGCGAAGTCGGCGCCTCCGCCACCGCGCGACAAGGAACGCATGGAAGCAGTGCCGGCCACGGTGCTGATTTTCCGCGATCAGCACAAACAGGAAGTGCAGAATTACGCCATCGTAGGCCAGACCTTGTGGAACTTCGCTCCGCAGCACACGCAGAAGATTCCCCTCTCTGATCTAGACCTTCCGGCGACCACCAAGGCGAACGACGAGCGCGGTGTGGATTTCCGCCTCCCCGGCGCGCGTGAAGGGCAGTAGGCGGCTGCTTCCTGAAACTCGCTCTGTGGATATCTTGCCGCTTGTTCGCCCGCGTTTCCCGTTAGAATGAACCTAATGTAAATTGTTGATTTTTGATTGATGATTGTTGATTGAAAAGTCTGCTGTACGAGCATTTCAATCAGGAATCAACAATCGCCGATTCGTTCTACGCCTATGTCCCAATTCGTCCACCTGCACCTGCATACCGATTACTCCCTGCTCGATGGCGCCTGCGACGTCGAAAAGCTTTGCCAACGCGTGAAAGAGCTGGGCATGCCTGCGGTGGCAATGACCGACCACGGAAATATCTTTGGCGCGGTGCACTTTGTGAATGCTGCGCACAAGTACGGAGTGAAGCCGATCGTGGGCTGCGAACTCTATATATGCAAGAAGGATGATCACAACATCGAGCGCACGGCGCCCGATGGCGATACCTACAACCATCTTCTGGTGCTGGCCGAGAATGAAG
>PLKR01000348.1 GCA_003140655.1 Acidobacteriaceae bacterium
GAGAAGGACCGGAGCCGGGATCAAATACCAAGCATCCTGCGGGATGACGTAGGCGGCGAAAAAGTCGATATTGTCGAGTGTGTAAGGCCGCTGCGAGTTGGTCTTGAGCTGGCATATATATCCTGTGCCTATGCGGAAGGCAGTGGACTTTACCTGCACTCTTACGATGCGGTTGCCGAAATAGAGGGCGACGTCGAAGGGGGAGGATTCTCCCCAGGGCGTTAGCACCTTGAATCCGTGGCGCAGGGCTGCGACCATGAAGCACAGCTCGACCCACTCGCCGCGCTCCTTGAAGGTTTTGAAGAGCTTGAATTCGTCCATCTGGCTCCGGTCTTATAGCGCGCAAAAGAAAAGGCGCGGCCCATGGGCCGCGCCTCGTTTTCGTAAAGTTTTAGCTTATGTATCGATTATATCATACTGGAGGGGGTAAATGGGACACGTTTCCGGAAATATTTGATCAATGTTGTCAGCAACTTAAGCCCTATGGTGTACTACTTGGCTATTGACAGCTTTTTGGGGGCTGCCGCCCTCCAGGGCTGGAGTTGGGTGGGTGGGCTCCTTATGACAAGCGCGTAACAAACCCTTTACATTCCTGTGACGGCTCGACGGCAGTCATTCTCTACAATTATTGCTGGGGACTATCAATCCGACGGCGGAGACGGGCGGGAATCCGATGATGCTTGGGAAGCTGGGGTTGGGGATACTGGCAATCGGCGTGTGGCTTGGACCCACCGGCGCCTATGGTCAAAGGAAAGCGATCGATGGGAACAAATCCAGTTTGAAGATTCGGGTCTTCAAGTCCGGCGCGTTTTCAGCGTTCGCGCACGATCACGAGATAGAAGGCCCCATTGCGGAGGGCAAGATCGATTCTTCCGCTCATGCCAGCGTGCAACTGAGCGTGGATGCGCGCAAGATGCGCGTGCTGGACCCGGAGATCGCGGCAGACAAACGGGCTGAAATCCAACACACGATGCTGAGCGCTGCGGTGCTCGACGCCGAGAGGTTTCCGGAAATCTCTTACCAATCGACTGGCGTGACCAGCCGCGGGGATGGGCATTGGGACGTGCGCGGGGAGCTGACTTTGCACGGGAAGAAGCAGGCTGTCGCGGTCGAGGTGTCGTTGCGGGATGGACACTATCGCGGTTCGGCGTCGATCCGGCAGAGCGATTTCGGGATTGAGCCTATACGCATCGCAGGCGGGACGGTTAAGGTTAAGGACGAACTCAAAGTTGAGTTCGACATTGTTCTGGTGCAATGAGGAGCGGGTTCTTGTTGATTTGCTGATGGAGAATGAAAGCTCCCCTCAGGGGCTGAAGCCCGATTCATTTTGGCCCTTTACGCGGCGCTGAAGCGCCGCTCTTCCACGTTGCTGCATGCTTTCCACGTTAGTGCACGCCTCCGTGATTCTCCCGGCTTCCCGGTTTGGGAGGGATTGTCGTCTTCGTCCTCAGAATTGTTAGAGAGGTCACATCCTGCGTGGGTTTTGGGGCGTACAGTTTCGGTTGAGGATCTCTCTGTGCCTTCTGGACTTGTGTTTTCCCGACGCGTCTTTTCTGGGCAGGCTACTCGGTTGCTGATTTGTTTTCTGGACTGGCTGGCGGAGCGTACTTTGCCGGCGCAAAAGATTGCTGCGCATTACCGGACTGGGCGGCGAGGAGAGGAGGCGGCTTACTTCCATCTGAGGAAGTTAGGCTATGTGATGGTGGCGCGGAACTTTCGCTCACCGCGCTGCCGTGGAGAGATTGATTTGATCGGATGGGAAGACGATGTTCTTTGCTTTGTGGAGGTTAAAACGCGGACTACGCGCGATGTGAAGCCCGGGGAAGCGGCGGTGGACCGGCACAAGCGTCGCCAGATCGCAGCGGTAGCGCGAGAGTACCTGCGGCGGTTTCCACCTTCGTGCCAGTGGCGCTTCGACGTGGTGAGCGTATACTATCTGGAGTCAAAAGCCAGCCAGCCACAGATTGAAGTGTTTCGAAATTCCTCCCTGACGGCTTAGAATGAAACATTCGTCTATCCTAATAAAGAGGTTTGGTGCGTGCCTGACTTAAGAAAAGATCCTATTGTTGGCCGCTGGGTGATTATTTCCACGGACCGGGCGAAGCGTCCCACGGATTTCGCGCGGGAAAACACGAAGTTGAAGGGCGGATTCTGTCCCTTTTGCTACGGGAACGAAGGCAAGACGCCGCCCGAGATCCAGGCTTACCGTCCGGGGTCGAATGGCGGACCGGCGTCGCAGCGGGACACGCCGGGGTGGACGGTGCGCGTGGTGCCGAACAAGTTTCCGGCTCTGGGCATTGAAGGCACGTTGAACCGGCAGGCCGAGGGCATGTTCGATCGCATGAACGGCGTTGGGGCGCACGAAGTGATTATCGAGACACCGGACCACAATGCGAGCCTGGCGACACTGCCTCCGAAACGGATTGAAGACGTGNNCTGTTTAAGAACCACGGCGAGGCGGCGGGAGCGTCGCTGGAACATGCGCACTCGCAACTGATCGCGCTGCCGATTCTGCCGATCAACGTGGTGCAAGAACTGGAAGGCGCGAAGCAGTACTTCCTGTACAAAGAGCGCTGCGTTTTCTGCGACATCATCCGGCAGGAAATTGAAAACGGAAGCCGCGTGGTGGCCGAGAACGAGAATTTCGTGACCATCGCACCTTATGCGCCGCGCTTTCCGTTTGAGACGTGGATTCTGCCGAAGCAGCATGAGTCNNCAAGGCTGACCGGGTGCTGGACAATCCGCCATACAATCTGGTTGTGCACACTTCGCCGGCGCAGGATCCGACCAACGACCACTATCACTGGCACATCGAGTTTATGCCCAAGCTCACCAAGACGGCAGGATTCGAGTGGGGGACTGGTTTCTACATTAATCCCACACCCCCGGAGGAAGCGGCGAAATTCCTGCGCGAGGCTAGCGTGGAGGAGCCGGTTGCGGCGACGGTCGGGTAGGTTTAGTCGAGAGCCACTTTAGGCAAAAAGGGCACGGCCTGAGAGCCGTGCCTTTTGCAGTTGGAGAGAGAGTTGATGGCTGAGGATGAATTTCTGGGAGTCCTCGCCAACAACGGCTTAAGAACCAGCTTAGGCCGGGCCTTGGCGCCAAGTGTCATGGAAATGTAAAAAGATTGTCATGGAAGACGTGCAGGCAGCCCCGGGTAATCCGTGGGTCTACCCCTGAGTGCGCTCCTGGAATTCTTCGTGCCATGCCATTTGGATGGCTTCGAGCTTGCCTTCGTTGGAGGTCTTCGGATCGCCTTTGAAATCGGGCAGTTCGGTGACGTAACGGTGCAAGTCGGTGAAGCGGACGGTGAGCGGATCGAGCTCGGGATGAACTTCGGAGAGCAGGATGCCGAT
>PLKR01000255.1:0-1141 GCA_003140655.1 Acidobacteriaceae bacterium
GCCGAAAAGTTCGGAAGCGTCGACATTTGCGTGACCAACGCGGGAGGTCCGCCCGCCAAGGGTTTTCTCGCCGCCACTCTCGAAGAATGGCAACGGGCCCTCGAGCTGAACTTCCTCAGCACGGTCTACTTCGCGCGCGAAGTCATCCCCCACATGCAGCGGAAACGCTGGGGCCGCATCATCACGCTCACCTCCATTACGACGAAACAACCGGTGACCGATCTCGTGCTCTCGAATGCGGTGCGTGCGGCTGTAGTCGGGCTGGTCAAGAGCCTGGCCAACGAGTTCGGAAAAGATGGAATCCTGGTCAATAACGTCGGTCCCGGTTTCACAGCGACCGACAGGCTGAAGGAGTTAGCGAAAGCCCGCGCCTCCTCCTCAGGAAAAAGTGAGCAGGAGATTTTCGATGGATGGGCCGCGGACGCTCCGCTCCAGCGCCTGGGCGAGCCCCGCGAAGTTGCCGAAACCATCGTCTGGCTTGCGTCGGAGCGCGCTTCCTACATTACGGGCCAGACTGTGCTCGTCGACGGTGGCATGTATAAAGGCTTGTAGATTATCGAAGACGGGATGCGATTATGAAACCGCTATTATTGCTTTCACTTGCCTGTGCCGCAGCCGGCTTCTCATCTTTCGCCGCCGCCCAGGCCCGGCCGTTTCCCGGCCCGGACGTTCAGCAGATCTACCAGCGCCTGCTCCCNNGATCCGGATGTGGACGCCATGGCCTCGGCTCCCGATACCAGCCTTCCGGTCCGCACGCGTGACGATAACCCCGAACTGATTGCCGCAGCCAGGGCTCTCTTCGGGTATCCGTACGACGATCTCTCCCCCGAACATGCCAAGTGGCTCGTCGCGAAAAAGACGGAGCTGAAAAAGCAATATCCGGGCACGGCTTACTTCAACATGATCCTCGACAAGCTCAACACCGAGAGTTCGGTCGCCAACCGCGCGATGATGGCTGATTACCTCGACCCCAAGCGGTTCCCGTGGGTCTTTTTCGCCGACTCTTTTATGTGGCCCTTCGACAACCAGCGCGAGACCGCGCGCAATCCTGATGAACAAGTCTACATCCCGCTGCAGGAGAAAATGCTGCACCGCTGGATGCAGCAGGAGAGCGTAAGGAAACTTCCCGCCAAGTTCAGCG
>PLKR01000255.1:1203-5942 GCA_003140655.1 Acidobacteriaceae bacterium
CGCCTGAACCTTCCCGTGCACATTCACACCGCGGCTGGAATCGGCAATTACTTCAACTTCAGCCAGAGCAACATCATGAACCTGGAAAGCGTGCTGCGCGATCCGCGCTACCTCAGCACCACGTTCGTCATGATCCACGGCGGCTATCCCCTGGAACGCGAAGCCATCTGGCTCGCCGCCATGAAAAATGTTTACCTTGATTCCTCGCTCGGTGAACTCGTCCAGTATCCTTCCGCCTTCAAGGACACTCTCAAGATGTGGCTGGAAACCTTCCCCGACAAGATCACTTTCGGTACGGACTGTTTCCCGTACAATGAAGTGTTAGGCGCGGAAGAAAGCTACTGGCTGGGAGCGGAATCATCGCGAATGGCCTTGGCCGCGGCGCTGGCCGAGATGATCTCGGAAAATGAAATCACCGAACCTCGCGCTCTGGAACTAGCCCACGCATACCTGCATGACAATGCCGTGAAGCTATACGGAGACAAGGTCCACTGAACGAGGCGGCCTCGCACACGAAGCCGGGAGCGACTTGCATGGCGAAGAAACTGAAGACCCAAACCTCCGCTGGCAGAAAAGAAAAAGACGCGAAGTCCCACTCTCGTGCTCAACGCGCCGTCACCAAACACGCGGCCAGTGAGCATCAATTCCAACACATCCCCTGGCACACGATTCCGCTCGAAGAGCTCAATCCGCTGCTGCAGCGGCAGTTCGTCGTCGGTCAGGAAATTATGCTGGCGCGAGTGCTTCTGAAGAAAGGCTGCATTGTCCCCGAGCACAGCCACCACAACGAACAACTCACTTACGTTCTGGACGGGGCGCTGAAGTTCTGGATCGATGGCCGGGAAATTGTCATCCACGCCGGTGAAGTGCTCTGCATCCCAGCGCACATGCCGCACAAAGTCGAGGCGCTCGAAGACACGGTGGACCTTGATGTTTTCAATCCTCCCCGCGCTGATTGGATCAACAAGACCGATCAATATCTGCGAGGCCAGAAATAGTCTCTCATTCCATGCCTCCTCCCACCACGTCTGAAAAAGGTCCTGAACCCAGCCTGCCTCAGGCCACGTTCTGCTTCCACTGCATCGGTTGCGGTTCTGCTTCCCAGGCCGCCGCCCAAGATTTTCGCTGCCCGCAATGCAACAACTTACTTGAGATTACCGATCCCTCGTGGAAATCCGCCANNGAGCAGCACGTCGTCACCCTGCGCGAAGGCAACACTCCACTCTACGAACTTCCGCAATCCGGGCGCGTGACTGGCGTCCGGCGCCTGTATGCCAAGCATCAAGGCATGAACCCAACCGGCTCGTTCAAGGACGCCGGCATGACCGTTGCCTCGACCTTCGCCCGCCAGGCCGGATACCGATGGGTGGCGTGCGCTTCCACCGGCAACACGTCCGCATCCATGGCCGCGTATGCCGCGCGCGGCGGTATGCGCAGTTTGGTCCTCGTGCCCAAAGGCAAAATCTCGTGGAGCAAGTTATCGCAGGCCCTCGACTACGGCGCGCTTACCTGCCAGCTTCGCACCGATTTCGACGGATGCCTCCGCTTGCTCCTGGAACTGGTGCGGCGCGCTCCGGTCTACCAGTTGAACTCCATCAACCCGTTTCGTATCGAAGGGCAGAAAACTCTCGCGCTCGAATTGCTGGAACAGCTCGACTGGCAGCCACCCGACCACATCATTGTGCCCGGCGGCAACCTCGGCAACAGTTCAGCCATAGGGAAGGCCCTTCTCGAAATGCTCGATCTTGGCCTGATTCCGCGTCTGCCGAAGTTGTCTGTCATTCAAGCTGAGGGCGCCAACGCTTTGGTTCGCACTCTGCGCGAAGCTGGTGGTAAGCGGCTCGTCAGCGTGCAGGCTGAGACTCGTGCCACGGCGATCCGCATCGGCAACCCCGCTTCCTGGGAAAAAGCTGTAAAGGTTCTTCAAGCTACGGACGGTGCCTGCGAACAGGTAAGCGAGCTTGAAATCGCCGAGGCCAAAGCCGAAATCGGCACCGAAGGTATTGGCTGTGAGCCCGCCTCCGCGGTTACCCTCGCCGGCCTGAAGAAATTGCTGCGGGAGGGCTTCGTAAAGCCGGAAGAAACTGTCGTCCTGATCCTCACCGGAAACCTGCTCAAGGATCCCGAGTACACGATTGAATTTCACCGCGGCGGTCTTTTTCAGGGCGCCGCGCAAGAGCAGCAAAGTGCCAAGCTTAATCAGTTCCGCCATCCTCCCGTCGTCCTCGATGCAACTCTGGACGCCGTGATCAAAACTTTGGAGCAAGCGGAGAAATCCGATCCAACGCACTAGAATGTCTAAGAAGAAGAACAAAAAGACGAGCCGCCACTCAGCGTGGCTGCGCCTCGCCCTCCCAGCCACCTCAGCCAATCTAGGCCCGGCCTTCGACGCCGCTGCGCTGGCGATGGACCTCTACATCACCATCGACGCCCGACCTGCCCCCAGCTTCTCCATCACAGCTACCGGACGCGACCAAGAGATCTGCCGAGGCTTGGAGAATCACCTCATCCTCAGCACCTATAGCGAGATCCTCCAAGCTCAGGGGACGGAGGTTATTCCCCTGTCTCTTCGCATCAAGAACGACATCCCCATCGGCAAGGGCTGCGGTTCTTCCGCCGCGGCTCGCCTCGCCGGTATCGCCCTGGCCAATCACTTCGGCCATTTGCACTGGACCGATACCCAGATCATCGGAGAGGCCTCCCGCCGCGAGCACCATCCCGACAATGCCTCCGCCTGCTGGATGGGCGGTCTCACGGTTGCCCGCATGTCCGGCGATGCTCAGGCCCAGGTAGTCCGTATCCGTCCAAAAGGGAAGTGGCCCCTGCTGCTTGCCGTTCCTGACCAGGCCTTGTCCACCGAAGAAGCTCGCCGCGCACTGCCCGCGCAGTATTCCCGGGACGACGCGGTCGCGAACATCCAAAACTCGATGCTCCTGCTAGCCGCCTTCACTCAAGGGGGTCACGAGTTGCTCTCCGCTGCGCTCGAAGACCGCATCCATCAGCCTTACCGCGCCCGATTCTGCCCTCTCCTGCCGTGTCTACAGGAATTAACCGGAAAACCAGGCGTTCTCGGCGTAGCCCTCAGTGGCGCCGGTCCATCGGTCATTGTCTTCCTCGACCCAGACTTCTCTGCTCAGACGACACGAAAATCCGTCGCCGCCCACCTCGCCCGCAGCGGACTCCGCGCCCAGTTGCTCCTTACTTCCATCACGCCACGCGGCGTCCGCTGATCGCCGAAACATTCCCCAAACCTCAAGACGCCACCAAAGTGCTATTTACCGGGCCAGCTTTCCGGGATAATTTTGGTCGTTCCTCCCCAAACCGAAACTTATCCGTCCCCCACGTGTTTACGGCAACAATACGCGTCGCCCTTCGGGGATGGTAGGAATGAAGCTGAAAATGCAACACCAGGTCCAGCCACGGGAGATCGCCCCACCACAAACTGGGAAGGTCCAGCTCCTCCAAGGCGAGGTGCAGGAGGAGATCCAGAATTTTCTCCGGGCGGTCGATTCCTACCCCGCCCGCGTCGCGAAGGAACCCCGCGTCACGTTCCAGCAACACCTTTGCAGCATCTACAACGACCGCCGCGACCGCGGCCCCCGTCGCCACTGATCTGTCCGAGTGCCCAATCTACCGGCTGGCTGGCGGTACAATGCCATTCATGCGCAGGTATTCCACCATCTGTCCGTAATGGTCGAAGCCATGGGCGGCGACGCTCGTCGCCAATCCCAACCGTGTCACTGTTCCTTCTCCGAACGGACTCTTTACCGGCTCCACCAGATTCTTCTCGTTGATGGTCTGGACCGCCTTGTGTACGTAGGCAAACGACTCTTTCAAGTAGTTAAGGATCTCCGCCTTGGTTTTGACCGATGCCGGTCCGGATTCGTCCCCGACATCCACTGGAACCTTTTCGCTTAGAATTGCCGCTCCAAACATGTAGTTCACCGCCGCCACATGCTTCACTTGTTCGCCAAAGGTCCGCACCCCTTTGAACTCGCCATTGGTCGGCGCGAATCCGAACTTGTCTTCCGGCATGGCTTCCGCCGCCGGCACAAACTCGTGCTCCACGTTGGTGACCGTCCGGTCCAACACCTGCATGACGGTNNACCGGAAGTGAAATGGGAGCAGCCGCTCAACTGGCGACCTCTGTGGTAAAGGTCTTGCTCTTCAATCCGAAGCCAATCAGCCAGAAGAACTAATCCCTGCGGCTGCGTGTCCGCCAAACGGCCACTCCCCGCCTCTCCACGCCCGAATCATGTAGATCACAAGGCCCGCCAACAATATCACGACGGCATACCGTATCTCCTTCTGCCAGTTCTCGCGATTGAAAAGGATGAAGAGAAATCCCGCGATCGCCACCAGAGCCGGCAGAGGATACAGCCACATGCGAAACGGTCGCGCGATGTCCGGCCGCGTTACCCGGAACACCATTACCCCAATCGCCTGCACCAGAAACTGCAGAATAATGCGAATGACCACTAGAGCCGCGATCGCATCCCTCAGCCGCAGAAAGCAGAACGCCGCCGCCACTATTCCCAGTGCCAGCAGCGAAACATACGGGAAGCGGTACACCGGATGCACTCGGGCAAATGCCCGGAAATAGTTCCCGTCCAGGGCCGCCGCATAAGGAACCCGCGAATACCCCAGAGTCAGCGAGAAGACCGATGCAAACGCGGTCACGATGACCAGTCCCGTCACTAACTGCGCCGCCCACGGGCCATAAATCCTCTGCATAAACA
>PLKR01000370.1 GCA_003140655.1 Acidobacteriaceae bacterium
GGTGCGAAGCACCGTTTTGGCACCACCACAGAATCGGACGTGGAATCACGCCTTCACCGCACGCACAGAAGGCGTGGACTCCAGCCCGGCGATGAGCTTCTTCGGTTACACCATTTCCGTGCACAAGCTCATGCAGAACCCACGTCCAATCATGTTCGGGATAGGTGTACTCGCTGGGATGTTGTCGCGATGGGATCGCGCGGGACGAACGCACGGCGTTCGGCGCTGAAATCCCCAACCAGAAGTCATCGGGATTCCAAGTGGAATCGCTGAGCAAGTTGGCGACGATATTCGTCTTCTTCTCTGTTCTAAGTTTGCCGCATGTTGCCCCTCGAAGACCGAAAAGATCAGAGTGCTTTTCTTGTCGGCCTCGTATCCACAATCCCGAGCACCTCGGGGAGGATGAGGCGGCCCGACCGCCGCTCGATATGGATGACAGGATCAACTGATTCTCCGATTTCTGCTTTCGTGTCGCAGAAGGTGGTCCGGGCGTTCCTTGCGCATGCCCAGATTGGCGAAACGGGAGACTGTCCCCGCAAGGCTGACTAATCCGTCGCTGGCGACCCCGCATGTCCCGCCTTGAAGGAATCGAGCAACGTCCCGGTCATCGGGATCTCGCACACTCCACCATTTTGGGCAAAACTATCCTCAGTCCAATTAGGAAGTCCAATGAATTTTCGGCGGGCAGCCATTCCACGGAGGAATAGCTAGGCAAAAACAGAGTGGTCCGGTCGGCGGATCATTGTCGACACGGAATGAGGAGGTCGATAAGCGACTCACGATAAAGGACAAAGCCGTAATTGTTTCTGGATCTTTCAAATCACTGCATACACTGCCGCACGACAAGTTCTCAGCAACTTTGGCTTTCCGTTGTTTGCCATCAAGAGATATCGCACGTTGCTATTCGCCTGTCTCAGGGCCTCTGAAACGCAACGTCGCAACCGTCTGATGCCCGATATTCCCAGCGGGAATATCGAACGCACGAAAAGTCATTGGACACGGCGACAAGAATGAGCCATGTTCAGTATTTCGTGCGAATACTTCTTGCATTTGGCCACCAAATGGGTACTGCGATCACTACCGATGCAGAGATGCAGAAGAAAGCGCCACAGCCTTCTGAAAGACCTGTGAGCGCGAAGGCTGCTGCGGAATTTCTTCAGATGCACGTGAGGAGCGTCACGCGTCTGGCAGGGGTCGGACACATTCCCGGCCATCCCATCGGATACGGACAACGTAAGAAATGGCTCTTCTACATTTCAGAACTGGACGAATGGTTGCGGGCTCAGATATGCTCCGACTCATCCCGGCGTCGTCAAGGCAAGGGAGGACAAGTTGCCTAGACGAAACCGTTATCAGTTTGGAAGTCTCGAACTTCGCAAGAGAACCAAGGGCCCCGACGTATGGCTATTCCGCTACTGGGATCGACAGAATCCATCAGCAACACGGCCCTCGATAACTTTGGGGACGGTCGAAGATTATCCGACCCGGGCGGATGCCAGACGCGCAGCCGAAGGTCTCAGGCTGGAAATCAATCATGGCTCGCCATTACGCGAGGCCGTTACTTTTCAAGGTTTGATCGATCGATATGTGAGCGAAGAGATCGAGAGAGGCGACCTTGCGCACACAACCAAAGAACCCGATCTAAATCGCATCAACAAACACATCTCTCCCAAGTGGGGCAGTCACCTGCTACGGGAAGTCAAACCGTATCCTGTTCAGGATTGGCTCCGACAATTGCCTATGGCCCCAAAGACCAGAGGCCATATTCGGAGTCTCATGTACCGCCTCTTCGAGAAGGCCATGCTCTGGGAACTGATTCCGTTGGAGCGCAACCCCATGGGCTTAGTCGAACTCAAAGGGGTCAGCAAGCGTTTAAAACCTCCTCGCATTTTGACCGAAGAGGAGTTTGGAGCCCTGCTCGATCAACTGGACCATCCCTATCGCTGTATGGTTCTTTTGGCGGGCTGCACTGGCCTTCGTATCAGCGAGGTGATGGGCCTGCGCTGGAGTCTGATCGACTTCGAAAGCCTGGTCATGGAAATCAGAGAAGGTTTTGCTCGCAGCCAGGTGACGAAGCTCAAGTCAGAGTGCTCCCAGGACCAATTGCCTCTGGACCCGGACGTTGCGACCATTTTGCTCGAATGGAAGCGATTGTGTCCGGCTACCGAAGGAAACTGGGTTTTTCCCAGCCCACGGACAAACAAACCCTACGATTCTGGCTCGCTGCGGAAAAAGGTGCTCAAGGCCGCTGCTTTACGAGCCAAGATTCAGGGACGGATCGGCTGGCACACGTTTCGGCACAGCTATCGCGCTTGGCTCGACGAAACAGGTGCTCCCCTCGGCGTACAGCAGAAACTGATGCGTCATGCCAACATCTCGACCACGATGAACGTGTACGGCGGAGCCTTCATGGAATCGAAGCGCAAAGCCAACACATCCGTTGTGCAGCGCGTGTTGGTTCAAGACCGCACCAAATAGCAAAAGGCCGTCACGTGGACGGCCTCTGCTCACGGCTTGACTGTTTTCTAGGTGCTCCAATCCGTATTGGACCATTTCAGACCACAATCGAAAATCCAGATTCCTCGTAACCCTATGATTGCGTTGGTTGCGGGGGGTGGATTTGAACCACCGACCTTTGGGTTATGAGCCCAACGAGCTACCAGACTGCTCCACCCCGCACTTCGATCATAATCAATGGCATCGCCATCGTCAAACTGCGGGAAGACTTAAGCGCCACACTCTCGCTCCTACTTCTTCTTCGTCATCACCCACCACGCGTCCCGATACTTCTCAAACATCGCTCCCTTCTTGCTTCCATCCGGATAGAACCACAAATTCTTGCGTGGCACGAACGCCTTCACTATTGCCGAGTCTGCACGAAGACGTGGGCTTTGAGCCCTGAGGGGCTTCACTCCCTAAGTATCTCCTGCCTCGCCTTCCCCTCCACGGAATCCAATATCCAATCGTGAATCACCCCGCGCACTTTCTCTCGCGCCTCATCCAGGGTCATATTCTCGCGGAGTTTCCCGGCCTTCGCTGCGGCTGGAGCTGCATTGGGCTCACTGGCGGCCTGCTCAGAGGGTACGAGTTTCTTCGCGTCGTCTTGCGCTTCATCGATGTCCGCTTGGTCTTCTTCTTCTTCCTCCTCAAAATCTTCCTCGAACCATTGCGGGCCTCCGATACTGGTTCGGTGTACATCGTCGCGGTCGATCACCACGTCCGTAACCTCCGCTTCGAATCTGGTATTGCGCAGGTTGGTGCTTGCGGTTTGCAGCGCGTAGAGCATCAATCCGGCGGTTTTGTGCTCCATCTGCCCCGAACCCAGCAGTTGCATGATCTGCATCAGCGCCATCTGCACGGCATTCGCGTCTTCGAGCACGGGTACTACGAATTTGGCCTGCTTGAACTGGTCGGCCGCGATGCGCTTGCGCTGATCCTGACAGCGAACATGGAAAAAGCACAGCCGCCTGCGCCGCAGCGCTGGACACCCGCACTGTGTGCCATTCATTTTTACGTGCTGGCAGCGGGGTACATTATCGAAAGACATAGACTCTCCCAGAGAGATTCAGATTGGCCGCAAAACTTGCGCCTGTTTCCAGTATTGCTGTTGCAAAATCGGGAGCAAGGTTATTTGAACATCGGAGAAAATAAAGTTGTGGAAATCTTCGGGTCGAAGGTGCATTGAGGCATTCGTGTTTTTGTGACTATAGCTGTTCGTGATACCCCCTCCCCCTGGGGTGTAATGGAATCATCGAGTTAGCAGAAAATTCCCTGCAAAATCGGGAGCCTAAAGGAGTTAGGGGTCATAATCGGGAAAACAAAGGAGTTACGCATTTTGCTTTCGTGGGCAGACCTGCTGCCTCCGGTTTGACCATCATCTGCGCTTTTTTCGCGGGGGACAAGGTTAGATGTCACACGGTGGGGCGGTGGAAAAGTATGAGGGTGGGACGATCACGCAGCCGCGTGGGCTCTTGCCTTCTTGAGTTTCACTTCGGCTTCGGCCCCTAGCAGATGGATTGCACGTCCAGCACACGCTCATCTGCCGCCGATGCCGAGAAACTCATTCTGTGCCTCCAGGAGTTCCGGAATTCGTCTCTCTTCTGTTCAGCCAACGCGGAAAAATTCTCCGCCTACAAGGGCATACCGCAGGCGCTGAAGCGCGGGTTCATTTTCGACGACCTTACGGCACGAATGAATTCGTGCCCTTCCCGAACCCTGCTCGAACTTGAGTTTTTCCGCAACCTCCGAAGTCGTGCCCTTTCCGAACCAGGTGGTTTGCGGGCGTGAGTCTGGCTGTCTTTCCCGAACCGGCACAGAGCAAACGAAATTGAGGCTCGGGAAGGGCACGAGTTCACTCGTGCCGCATTAAGCTGGCTAGAGAACGGCTTCAGCCGCTGAGGTATGCTCTTGAAGCCGACCCGGAACCTCAACCCACACGGAACTTACTTCGTGACTTTCTCAACATGGCAGCGCCGCAGGCTGTTCGTTGTCGAATCGTACGTACGACTTTTTCTTAAGACGGTCTATGGCTATCGTCGGCAAGGACGATTTGAATTGCACGCTTTTGTCCTCATGCCAGAGCACGTTCACTTGCTATTGACGCCGGCGCCTGGCGTTACTTTGGAACGCGCGATCCAATTCATCAAGGGAGGGTATTCCCACGCGCTAGGCATAGAGTTAGACCGGAAAGGAGAAGTGTGGCAGCGAGGATTCACTGATCATCGGATTCGCGACGCTGCGGATTTCGAGGTTCATCGCGCCTACATCCACGAGAATCCAGTGAAACGCGGGCTCGTTGTGTGCGCGTCCGATTATCGATATTGCTCAGCCTACCCAGGATTCAAGTTGGATAGCTGGCCCTCAGCGGCTGAAGCCGCGTGATTCGCAGCGTCCTTGCGGCACGAGTGAACTCGTGCCCNNGCGTTCGACGGCACGAGTGAACTCGTGCCCTTCCCGGGCCTTGTCCTTCTGGAACTCTGTTTCTCGGGAGCCTTGTCCTTCTGGAACTCTGTTTCTCCCGAGCCTTCCCCTTCTCGAACCTTGAACGGAAAAAAAAGGCCCCACTCTCGCGAGCGGGGCCTTTGATTCAAGCTAGCAGCTAAGAGCTAGAAGCTAGTAGCTGGTTTAGTACATGCCTTCCATGCCGCCGCCGCCGTGTCCGCCGCCGCCCATGGGAGCTTCCTTCTTTTCCGGAATCTCCGCGACCAGGGCTTCGGTGGTGAGCATCAACGACGCAATCGAGCCGGCGTTGGTGAGTGCAGTGCGCACCACCTTCGTTGGATCGAGCACGCCTGCCTTGACCAGGTCCTCATACTCGTTGTTCAAGGCGTTGAAGCCGTAGTTGGGGTCCTTCGAGTCGAGCACCTTGCCGAGTACGACCGCGCCTTCTTCGCCGGCGTTCTCGACGATCTGGCGCAACGGCTCTTGCAGAGCGCGCTTCACGATGTTGAGCCCGATCTGCTCATCACCCTCCAGCTTCAGTTTGTCGAGTGCCGCGACGCAACGCGCCAGCGCCACTCCGCCGCCCGGGACAATTCCTTCTTCCACGGCTGCACGCGTGGCATGCATGGCATCTTCCACGCGGGCTTTCTTTTCCTTCATTTCGGTTTCGGTTGCGGCACCGACTTTGATTACGGCTACGCCACCGACCAGCTTCGCCAACCGCTCCTGCAACTTCTCGCGGTCGTAGTCGCTGGTAGTCTTGTCGATCTGGCTGCGAATTTCCTTCACGCGGCCTTCGATCTCCGTGTGCTTGCCCTTGCCTTCGACCAGGGTGGTGTTGTCCTTGTCGATGGTGAGCTTCTTCACCTGGCCGAGATCGCTGATCTGCACGTTCTCCAGCTTGATGCCGAGATCTTCCGTGATGGCCTTGCCACCCGTGAGGATCGCGATATCCTGCAGCAT
>PLKR01000049.1 GCA_003140655.1 Acidobacteriaceae bacterium
CCTAGGTGTTACGTAACAATTCGACAACAAGCGCCGGAATGTCCCTTGCCCGTCCGTACAGTTTTCACTAGTCTGGAAACACAGTGGCTACGAAACGAGCTACCACGAAACTATCGGTCTGCATTCTCTCGCCGCACCCTTTGGTGCTCAGCGAGTTCGAGCGTTTGCTCTCCAAGCCCCAGTTCAAGGTCTCGGTCAAGCACCTGGAATCGGTCCTGGCGCCCGATCTTCGCAATCTCGAGCCGCCTCAAGCCCAGGTCTATGTGATCGACGCGCACGCCGCGCGCCCGGCCACCGGCGCTTTGCTCGCCAATATTCTTGAGCGCTATCCGGAAGCCCGCTTGATCGTCGTAGGCGAACAACTCAGCGACGCCAACAGCTATTCGCTGCTCCGACTGGGCGTAAAGGGTCTGCTGACTTACGTCGAAGCCCGCGAGCAGTTAGTCCGCGCCCTGCCTCTGGTCGCGGTCGGAGGTTTCTGGGTCCCGCGTTCGGTCCTTTCCGGCTTTGTGGACTCCATCCTCACCGGTCAGGGCCGCCGCCTGAAGACCGACGCCGTCACGAATCTAAGTCGCCGCGAACAGGAAGTCCTGGATTCGCTCCTGGAAAATCTTTCGAACAAAGAAATCGCCAGCAAACTCAACATCGCCGAGCGCACGGTAAAATTCCACGTCTCCAACCTCCTGAGCAAATTCGGAGTCCGCCGCCGCGCCGACCTCATCCTGCTAACCTTCCAACGCCGCATGGCCCAGCCTTAAACTCAAAACAAGACTCAACCAGCTGGTAACGCCATGCTGCACGTTTCTCATGCAAAAGCGTCACTCCGCCGTCCTGAAGTAGCCCCAAAACCCGATTCTTCCAACCCAGAAACCCCACGCCCGCGCAAGACCACGTTGGGAACGGTTGCCTAACCCATTCCGAATGAATGGTAGTGAAAACACCAGGGAAGGAACTGCGCGGCCGCCATCGCTCAAATCTCAATCTGAAAACGTAAACCGTACGATGTACCAGAGCGCCTTCACCCCGTCTTTCCAGGTGATCTTTTTCCCCTCTTCATACGTCCGCCCAGCGTAAGAGATCGGCACCTCGTAAATCCGCCAATTGTTCTTGGCGATCTTCGCGGTGATCTCCGGCTCGAATCCAAACCGGTCCGACCGCAGCTGAATTCCCCGCAGAACCTCCTTGCGAAAAACCTTGTAGCAAGTCTCCATGTCCGTCAGCTTCAAGTTGGTAAAAATGTCGGAAAGCAGCGTCAGGACCTTGTTGGCGACGTAGTGCCAGAAATAATGCACCCGCTGCGGCCCGCCCAGAAACCTCGATCCATACACCACGTCTGCCCGTCCATCCATAATTGGTTCCAGCAACTTGGCATAGTCGCGCGGGTCGTATTCGAGGTCCGCATCCTGCACCAGCACAATGTCGCCGCTGACTTGTGCGAACCCGCGCCGCAAAGCCGCGCCCTTGCCTTGATTCTGCGCCTGAAAGAAAAACCGCAGGTCGCGCAACGCAATCGGATCGGTCCCGTCCTGAGCCGGTGCGGTGCCCTCGCCGTTGGCCTGGCGCGCCGCCATGCTCTCCAAAATTTGCTTGGTCCCGTCGGTCGAGCAGTCGTCGACGACGATCACTTCTTTGCGTGGCTCGGTGTCCAGCACGCGTCGAAGGATTTCATCAATGGTGCTCTTCTCGTTGTAAACCGGAATCACGATCGAGACTTTCGGATCAATCAGTGCGGAAGGGCTATATCGTTGGCGAGCCATGGGCAGCGGCGATTGTAGCGGCCAGGCTTGGTCGAGTAAAGGTGCTGGCATGTAGGTTTTCTTACCGACTTTGCGCCGATTTCCGAAGCAGCTATCATAAGCATGCAACCGAACATCGTGCGGCGGATTTGGGATGGTCCCTAGATTCGGGGTGTTGGTCCGCTCTGTACATCGCGTGATCTCTGTAGTGAGGTCCCTGTTTTTACCTGCTGAGCAGATGACGACCTTTTACATCGAACAATTCGGCTGCCGCGCTACCCAAGTCGACGGCGCCGCGCTAGAGCGCCAATTGCTCGATCGCGGCTGCTTCGCCGCGACCGACTCCGCCGCGGCGGACGTGGTGATCGTGAATACGTGCACGGTGACCGCCGCCGCGGATTCTCAGGCTCGCGAAGCCATCCGCAAAATCCACGCCCGCAATCCCGCCGCCAAAGTCATCGTCACCGGCTGCTACGCGCAACGCGCGCCGGAACAACTGGCCGCGCTACCCGGGATCTCCTGGGTCGTCGGCAATTCGCACAAGCCGCAAATTCCTGATCTGGCGGCGCGGATCATGCGCACTTTCTCACCTTCGACCGAACCTGGCGCCTTCGTCCCCGCCGAAAAGCTTTTCGGCTCCGGGCCACAAGTCGAGAGCGCCGATCCAGCTTTTGCTCACGCCGATCTCTCTCTCGATCGCGCTGCAGCGAAAATCCTGACCGGCGACATCTTCGCGCAGACCACATTTCTTGCTGCTCCGATCCTTGGTGGAGAAGGGAATCACACTCGCCCCACACTGAAAATCNNAAGTCATCCAAGAAATTCGCCAACTTAGCGAATCGGGCTATCGCGAAATCGTGCTCAGCGGAATCAACCTTGGCACCTACGGGCGCGATCTTTCGCCGCGCGTCGAATTCGAGGATCTCCTCCGCCGGATTCTGGATGAAACTGCGATTGCTCGTCTCCGCATCAGCTCCATCGAACCG
>PLKR01000081.1:0-15473 GCA_003140655.1 Acidobacteriaceae bacterium
GCTGCTGGTGCTCCTTTGGGCAATAGTGACCGCGCGCAAGGGTGAGGATCAGCGGATCGTCGCCCTGTAGCTCGCTGAGCTTGCGCAGGGTGCCCGTGTGATCGGGCAGTTCGTAGTTGGGGAAAATGCCTCCGGGCACAATATCAGAACGCATGATTGGACTCCTCCCGTTTCTCTCAAAGATCTTCTCTTAAAAGACCTTCTCTTAAAGATCGTCTCTCAAAGATCAAGAGTGACACCCGCGTTTGGCTGGGAACAGCATACGAGCACGTTCCCGGGAGCGGGCCTCTCCAGCGGCTCAGGGTTATAAATAATCGATCCGGCAATCAGACCAGTCATGCAGGTATGACAGACTCCAGCCCGGCACGACCATCTGACCGGAACGTCGCACGCTTCCGCCAGTTCAAGCAAACTCGCAAACTTACGATCCCAAGCGGCGGTAATCCCGCTACGCGCGAATGAGACTGGGGGGCCAGATCCGGGCGGCCCTTGTGGCAGGTGAGGAGTGTGAACAACCTGCGCCATACCGGGGGTAATAGCCTCGAGAGAACCGAAGATTTCCGTGTGCACATTCCCGGCGAGCACACCCCAGTTTCGCAGTCCATCGCGCATGTTCTGCAAGAATGAAGGTGGGCCACACAGATAGAAGTCACTATTCCGTGACACTCCGATTCTCTCCAGCAAAGCTGTGTCAATGTGCCCGGGAGCATCGAAGTCTGCCCCGACTTGGTCGATTGCAGCGGGCCTGCTGTACACGATGTATTCTCGCCCTTGAGAGAGCTGTTTCAGCAATGAACGCGATTCTTCTGCAAATGGATGGTCGAGGCGATTGCGCGCTCCATAGATCCACCAGATCTCTCGTTGCGATCTATCAGCGGCGAGGGAGTGCAGCATCGACATAACGGGCGTTGCGCCCACTCCAGCGCTCAGCAGAACCACAGGATTCTGGCCGGGACGCAGAGTAAAGCTTCCCCGCGGTGCACTCACGTCCAATACATCGCGTTCTTTCGTACGGTTGCACAGAAATGAACTTCCAATCCCGTTCAATTCGCTCTTGACGCTGATGCGGAAATGATCGGCTCCGGGCAGATCAGACAGCGAATAGCTGCGAAGAACCGGCGGCTCGCCCGGATCGACGAGCAACCGCAAAACCACAAATTGACCCGCCTGGAAGACAGGAAGATGTTGCCCATCGATTGGCTCCAGAATGAAGGAGGTTACGCTATCGCTTTCCTTATCAATATTCGCGACTCGCATCTGTCGAAAGCCGGGCCATGCTGGTGCTTGTTCCTCATAGGCGAGTCCCGGATTCCCCACCGTAGTTTCGGAGCTCAAGTCTTGTTGGAGCATTGTTTGGAACGAACTCTGCCAACCCCTGCTAAGTGCAGGAATCTGCAGCACGCGTTGCAGTTGCTCGCTGGAATGTCCTGGCAAATACAGGAGGGCGTCAACATCGGCCACACTGATTCGACCTGGACCGTCAGTAATTTTTACAATGTCATCGCCTGCACCAACTTCTCCCTCCTGCAACACGCGAAAGTAGAATCCTGGTCTGTGATGTGCTACGAGAAGCGCGGGCATTCGAGGTTCATTCATGCGAATGCCGACGCGGTAGCACGTCACGCGCGGCTGCGTTANNCTCCGAACTGGCCGAAAGTAAAGTCACTGCGGCCCAGAAAGCTCTCCCAATAATGGTAAGAATCCATCTGGTAGACGAATACGGCGCGATGCTCCCCGCCGTGACCGGCGAGATCGGCTTGCGCATCACCATCGATATCGAGTGTGCGCACCATTCGCCGTCCATCAACTGGAGATTTCCAGACTGACGTTCGGACNNGTTTTGCCGTTCCATGTCACGTCGCGCGGCAGACCGACATTTACTGACAGCAATCGGGGCATGCGTACCTCGTCGAAGTCCTGCGTGTGGTTAGCATCCTTATTTTTTACCAACGACGAGCCGGAGCGGCACCATCCACGTGGAGTATCTCTCCGCTCACATGGCCTGCCTGTGCCAGGTAAAGAACCGCATCGACAATATCCTTTACCGTCGCCTTTGCCATAGCCGGCTGCAACGTCAAGCCGTTGGGATCCTTGCGGTGCATCGGTGTATCCACTTCGCCGGGGGCTACAGCATTAAAGCGGATGCCATCTTTTGCGTACTCGATTGCGAGATTCTGGGTTGCTGAATTCAAGCCACCCTTCGTAATCATCGAAATCGAGCCATTTACGCCGGCAATTGGACGATCGGCAAGCGCGGCACTGATGCTCACAACGCACCCCGACTTTTGTTTCAGCATCTCTTTTACGGTGCGCTGGGTGATGTAGAAGAATCCGAGTAGATTAGTGGAGACAAGGGCATCGAAGTCCTCGGCCGTGAAATCAGTGAAAGGCTTTTTTAGAAAGATGCCAGCGTTATTCACTAAAACATCGACGGTTCCGAAGTTGTTAATTGCTGCTTCGACAGCCGAGGCAGCCGTTTGCTGCTTGCCGATATCGCCATCGAGCAGAACTAGGCCGCCTGAGGTAGTCAACTTTCGATTGGCGTCACGAGAGGTTGCGACGACGTTATAACCTTCCCCCAGAAACCCTTCGACTAAACCCGCGCCAATACCCCCCGATGCTCCGGTTATGATTGCTGTTTTCTTGCCCGACATACGTAGCCTTTCGTTTAAAGGTGCGAACCCAATGCTCGGTCACCGACCCTCTCAAAGCGGCTTCATCCCGCCCGCCGCGCCACGCCCCCTTCGCGTGAAGAACCGACAAATCCTTGCACCAACGCGGCGATCTGATCTGCCGCAGTGTCCAATGCGAAATGACCGGCGTCGAGAATGTGAACTTCAGCCTTCGGCACATCTTTTCTGTAGCGCTCTGGTTCGCCTAGATCAAATGAGAGGTCATACTTACCCCAAATCACCAGCAGCCGCGGCTGCTTCTCGCGCATCCACGCTTGCCATTTCGGGTAGGCGTCCACATTGGTTCGATAGTCGTAGAACAAATCGCTTTGAATCTCATCCTGCCCGGGCTGGTTGAGAAAATAGAATTCGTCGGTCCAGAGATCGGGGTCGTAGCTTTCCACATTCGGATCGTTCCCAATGTGGCGGGTACGTGTCGTGGCCAGCGAGAGCAAATTTGTACGCAGGGCACTCTCGTTCGGAACGCGATCGGCCCAAAAGGCCCGCCGCGTCTTCCAATTCGCACCCAGGCCTTCGTTGTGGGCCACAGCATCCTGGACGATCAGAGCCTCGATACGGTCGGGGTGCGAAAGCGCCATCCGAAAACCCACTGGCCCACCATAGTCCTGCATGTAGAGCGTGTAGCGCGAGAGTCCGAGCGCTTCGGTGAAATGATTCATAATCTCCGCGTAGTGATCGAACGTGTACGCAAATGTTTTCGGGTCCGGCCAGTCGCTGTGTCCAAAGCCAGGGTAATCAGGAGCGACCAGATGATAGCGATCGGACAGCCTGGCAAAGAGCGGCTCGAACATGCGCGACGAAGACGGAAGTCCGTGCAGCAGAAGGAGTGTCGGCGCGTCTTTCGGACCGGCCTCTCTGTAGAAAATGGAGAGCCCATCGATCTGTGTAGTGCGATAGAGCGTCGGATATTTCATGGGATTTTCCTTTCCGTTGACCCGGGCGAACAATTGAAATGATGCGAGCATTACAGCAACCACCAGTTTCATGCAGGAGAGCTGCAAGGATGAACCTAAACGGGGAGATGTAAGAATGTGCATTTGCTTGGCTCCGTTCACGTCTAGGCCGCTAGCCGGTTTACAGATCGCGCCTTGTGCGGCGGGCCAACGTAAGGGAACGACGTGAGCAGGTCCTTGTGCGGCCCGACTTTATCTCCCGTCACCTTTCCATTTGTAAGGATGGAAAGAAAGACATCAATAGCGTCGTCGGTAAGTATCCGTCCATTGGCCGGATAGGACGCCGGCTTGCTGGGATCATAAGGGAGAATGTCCGGCAGCAGAACCCCTGCCGCTCGCCTTGCTTCCTCCGGCGTATAGCCACCCGTGTGCTCCAGCGAGTGCGCGAAGACGGCGATGAAACGGGCATCGTCCGCCGGCTGCCCAGCCTGGTAGGCGGCTTTCTCATCACCAGGGAGGAATACAGATTGCGAGGCCAGCGCACCGCGGTCCGCCTGAACCCATTTCCATCCGTTCCGTCCACGGTGCGATGCCACAGGCCCATCGTTCCAGAGCCCAGGGCAGAGTTGGGTACTTCCAGCACGATGCTGCACACGTCCTTGTCGGCGAAGAAATCGTCACCGGTGAACTGCAGATTGTTCAGCGCGCCCATCGTGTCGAAGAAAAAGGGGTCGCTGCGCCAGCCGGCCAAGAAGCGGTAGTCTCCGGCCTCCGTCACCAGCGAATCCAACCCGGTCGAAACCGGTGCTCCTTCGATGATGGTCTGCCCGTCGTCGCCTGTTCCGGCGGCCTGCTCGCCTTCAACACGGCGCACAGTTGCGGTCTGCCCTCCGCCTTTGTCTGATGAGAAGCGCACTCGATATGCGACATCGGCGACGAGATCGCCGTTAGTGTCAATCCTCAGCTCATATATCGCCTCGGTCGCGAAGGGTTCGTCTGTCGTGGGCCCGGCTGGGTTTACGCCTACGGATGGATGTACGTTCATAATCAGGATCGACTTGCTCGGATCTCCGGGCTTGGGGAAGGCATACAGGTCAGTAAGATCGAGGCGGGCATCCCCGTGCGGAAAGCCGTAGTCCGGACCAGAGTAATGGTGCGACATATTATCTTCTCCTAGCGCGCTAGATAATTCAGACGCTTGAGCGCGGCGCATTTCCGATTGCATTGGCTGCGATGAGCGCATCACATCAGAAGCGCGGACGCGAAACAATTGGACGATGGTATTGGCGATACCTTGGTATCGGCCGGTGCGACCACCTATGTTCGTTGATGCTGTGCGACGGTTAACCGCTTTGCCAATCTCGCGGAAGCTGCAACCGAAACCGCTCGCCAATCTCGACTTGTCGAGCGAGGTGGACTATCCACCAACTCCGACTCATCGAGCCAGTCTTCCACCGAGAGTGTTGCCTCCTCGGGACCCAACCAGTTGCGTAACGGCGCTGATGAACGCCGATAACTCACGCTCCACAATGTGGATCTGGTCCTCGTAAGTTGAATTGCAAAACGATTCTTCCGTCTTCATGGATTNNGGGAAGCAGGTTTTGAGCGCCGCCGTGGCGTCAGGTTTGCCGTCTTTGAATTGAGCGAATCCCCAACCACCCGTCGCGGCGTATTTTCTTGAGTCCTTCACCATGAACTGAACGTTCGTGGCGGCCCCGGCCACGAAGGACTGGGAACGGCCAAAGACTTTGTTGTTTTCCTCAGACGGAACGTAACTCCAGGCCAGCCGGGCAATGATTGTGCCGTCCGGGAACGGCAGCTTCCCTTCCCGGTAGGCCTTGATCGCTACATCGTTGCCGAGAAGGGCGCGAAGATCGTTGAGGTTGCCTTCTTCGTGAGCCACGGAGATCAACCTCCAGTCGCGGTATCCGGGAGGAATTGTGATTCCGAAGATTGGATCAGCCTCTTGTTCGGAGCGTCCAGAGGCGTGGGCCATGTAGACGACCACGCCGGTCAGCGCTACAACTGCAACCAACAGGTAAGCAAACCCTTTCATACGATGTGCTCCTTTCCAAAATGCTTATTTGGCGCGTCTATCTATAGCAACCCTATCAAAAACTGTCTACATCGGTGATGGCTTTGGCGAAGGCTTCCGGAGGTTCTTGCGGCAGATAGAGAGACGACGTGACATCCCCGCTTCATGATCGATCTCTCCTTTTTCTGGATTCCGATTGAATGCGGTCGACGCGAGTCATCAGAACAGAAGCTTGGGAGATGAACAATTGGACGATGGTATCGTCGATACTTTGGTATCCAATCTCCTTCTGCTGATGAGGTGCTTGCCACATTTCTTCATGCTTACAGACTGAACCTCTCAGCACTTTGCGGATGGTGCTGAAAATACTGCTAATCTGCGTGAGTTCGGGCTGGTGTCCGCGATTTCGGATCGAAATAACGGTTGCGGTATCCCCAAGCAAATGAGGAGATCTCTGATAGAATCCCCTGAACAGTGGGGCGGCAATTTGGGCATTTAAAATGTGGGTTGGGCCGACGCACGTTGGCCAAGAATGGGGTTGCCCCATGTCAGATGTTACGCCGATCGTGTTCGTTGTCGACGACGACATCTCCGTACGCGAGTCGCTGGAGTCGTTGATCCGCTGTGAAGGCTGGCAGCCCGAGACATTCGCTTCCGCCCAAGAATTCCTCAACTACCCACGCGTTCTTGTTCCCAACTGCCTCGTACTTGACGTTTCTCTTCCTGGTCTCAACGGGCTAGACCTCCAACAGCGCGTCGCCGGCGATCGGACGGATATGCCGATCATCTTCATCACGGGCCACGGCGATGTGCCCATGACGGTCCAAGCCATGAAGGCGGGGGCTGTCGAATTTTTGACAAAGCCATTCAGTGATGACGTGCTGGTGAGCGCCATCCGCTCAGCCCTCGAACGCAGCCGAGTTGCTCTTAGTCTGGCGGCGGAGATGCAGGTGCTGATGGACTCTTTCGCGTCACTGTCGCAGCGCGAACGGCAGGTTATGGCGTTGGTGGTCTCCGGCCTGTTGAACAAACAAGTCGGTGGGGAACTCGGCATCAGCGAGATTACGGTGAAAGCCCACCGAGGCAAGGTGATGCAGAAGATGAAGGCCGATTCTCTTGCGGAGTTGGTGAAAATGGCCGCCAGGCTCCGCCTCGCGCCCGCGCCCGCGGCGATTGCGGAGACATCGCGGCGATAATTGACCGTCGTAATTAGAGGAGAACAGCATGAAGAAGACCGCAGCACCGATTTCCCTAGCCGGCTCCCAGCTCGGCGAAGTACGTCATGTCTGCGCATTTTTCAATAGCGACGACGAAGAGTATCGCGTGCTGCTTCCGTTCATTAAGGACGGGTTCGCTTGTGGCGACAAGGCTGTTCACGTCGTGAATCCGGATCAACGTCATGACCATCTGCAACGGTTGGCCGCGGCAGGCATCGATCCAACAGCCGCAGAGCAGGGTGGGCAATTAGAGGTTCGGATCAACACCGAAGCATATCTTCGCGACGGCCGTTTCGATCAGGACCGGATGCTGGCAGCGTTTGAGCAGATGGCCAGCGGAAACGCCAAGAGAGGATTTCCAATCAGTCGCATTTGCTGCCGGATGGACTGGGCAATTGAAGATCGATCCTACATTGACGATCTCGTTGAATTCGAATCGCGCGTGAATGATGTGTGGCGTAGTCACGACGACGCGGTNNTCCACGGCTGCCTGATATGGAAGTCCAACCCGAACATGCTTCCGGCGAAGTCCAGCACCTTCAACGGTGCATTAACGATCTTATTAGCCTGCTTGCTCTTCCCGCCATCTGGAGTGGAAGCGATCCATCCCACGTTCTCCATACCTTGCTCGATGCGCTCATGCGCATGCTGCGGTTGGACCTAGTCTCTGTGAGGCTGACAGATCCAGTTGGCGGGGCGCCCGTTGAGATCGTCCGGCTCGCCGAGCTGCGAGGACCGATGCCTTCGGCGCACGAGGTCTGCGAAGCGCTCAGCCAGGGTTTCAAGAACGACTCACGGAAATGGCCTCCACTGCTTCGGAACCTTATGGCTGAGGGAGACGTTTCGATCGTACCTCTGCCACTGGGGTTACAAGGCGAACTCGGCGTAATCGTGGCAGCGGCTGAACGGACGGATTTTCCGCGGCAGACGGAGGCACTTCTTCTGAGCGTAGCGGCGAATCAGGCATCGATCGGGCTACAAGGGGCACGCCTTCTGAGCCATCAGAAGCGGGTCGCCAGCGAACTTGATCAACGGGTCGTGCAACGGACTGCCGAACTTGCCGCCGCCAACGAAGAGCTCAAAAAGGAACTTGCTGAACGCAGACTGGTAGAAGAGAGGCTGGGGCAAGAGGAACGGGAACTGAAGCGCAGTGAGGTCCGCAAGGCAGCGATCGTGGACTCGGCGCTCGACTGCATTGTGACGATCGATCACGAGGGCTGTATCACTGAGTTCAACCCGGCGGCGGAGCACACCTTTGGCTACCGTCGGGACGAAGTCCTGGGAAAGCATCTGGCGGACGTCATCATTCCACCGTCTCTCCGGGAGAAGCATCGGCAGGGCTTTGCCCGCTACCTGGCCACGGGCGAGGCGCGAGTGCTTGGGAAACGCATCGAGATGACGGCAGTACGTGCTGACGGAAGCGAATTCCCCGTCGAGCTGGCAATCACACGCATTCCGTTGGAAGGGCCGCCGTCCTTCACGGGCTATCTGCGCGATATTACGGAACGCAAACGGGCGAGGCAGGAACTACGGCGCAGCGAGGCGTTTCTCGCGGAAGCCCAGCATCTTAGTCGACTCGGCAGTTTTTCCTGGCGTGTACCGACAGACGAAATCACCTGGTCAGAGCAGCTCTATCGCATCTTCCAGATTGACCGGGATGCGCAGGTAACCTTTGAAGTCATCGGTACTCGAATCCACCCTGAAGATTTATCAGTATTCCAGGAACATATCGAGCGATCTCGCCGGGACCGCAGCGATGTGCAACTCGAGTTCCGCCTGCAGATGCCGGACGGCGCGGTCAAGTACGTACACGTCGCCGCTCACATCCGGGGCGATCACGGCCAAGTGGAGTACATCGGCGCAGTTCAGGACGTGACAGAACGCCGATCCTCCGAAGAGGCACTCAGCAAGGCCCGATCAGAGCTCTCACAGGTGGCCAGGGTTACGAGCCTTGGAGTATTGACGGCGTCCATCGCACACGAGGTCAACCAGCCGCTTTCGGGCATCGTCACCAACGCCAGCACGTGTCTGCGGATGCTGGCCGCCGATCCTCCCAACGTGGACGGCGCTCGCGAGACAGCCCGGCGCACGATTCGCGATGGCAACCGAGCCTCTGAGGTGATCACTCGATTGCGCGCACTGTATGGCAAAAAGGAGCCCACGATCGAATCGGTGGACCTGAACGAAGCGACTAGAGAGGTGATTGCGCTGTCATTGAGCGAACTTCAGAGAAACCGGGTGATCCTGCGGCCGGAACTTGCCGACGACCTCCCTCCGGTTACAGGAGATCGCGTCCAGTTGCAGCAAGTCATCCTGAACCTGATCCGGAATGGATCAGACGCGATGAGCAGCGTCGACGATCGCCCCAGGCAGTTGCTTATCAGAACCGAACGAGACGAAGACGATCGTGCACGTCTGACCGTGCAAGACGCGGGAGTCGGGTTCAACCCTCAGGCTGCCGACAGGCTCTTCGAATCGTTCTACACCACCAAGAATGACGGTATGGGTATCGGACTTTCCGTCAGTCGCTCCATTATCGAGAGTCATCACGGCCGTCTATGGGCAACACTGAATAATGGTCCGGGAGCAACGTTTTCATTCTCCATTCCCCGCGCATCCGAGGGTGCGACGAGCACCGACAGTAATCGCGACATTCGGACTCCTGACGTGACGGATGCGGCGTGAGCATCTGTGTCCTGTACGAGCCGCTACTGGACTTACTAAGGGATTTCGGCTTTGCAGCGTGGCGTTCCGTTTTGCGGACTGTTCCTCTCCTCTGATTCGCAAACCGATACTAAGGTGCAATAGACAGTGCCTCCTGGAGTGGCGCACCCTCGTGTTGTGGCGTACCGTCAGCAAAGGATCCTTTCCGAAAACGAGTTCAGCTTCGTCATCAATGCACCGTCCGGATTGGTATGGACGGCACTCCCTGACGAGTACACCGACCTTCCCGACCAACGCCATTGCGAATACACCAGTTTTAGCGTTGCCGATGCCTCTGGCTGTGGGCGCGCGCGCATGAAGAATCTATGACAGTCACGCCTTCGCTTGTGTCGGTAGTCGATGACGACGAATCTGTGCGCGAGTCGCTGCCCGACTTGGTGAAGGAGTTCGGCTTTGCAGTCCGCACCTTCTCGTCGCCGGAAGAGTTCCTCGCATCCGATTGCGTCGGCCAAACCAAATGCCTGATNNGGCAGGAGATTCCGATCATCTTCATCACGGCCAGCACAGATAGAACTGTTCGCCCGCGACTACTCGAACAGGGTGCGGTGGAGTGCCTGTTCAAGCCATTCAGCGACACGGCTCTGCTTGAGGCCGTTAATTCGGCACTTCATGCGAAGTGAGAGTTCCGCGTGCCCCCTCTATGTGGAGCTTGCCCTCTTTGGCCGCCTCTTCGGGCGTCTTGCCGTCCTGCCGCGCGACAATGTAGGCGGCATACCAGCCCGACCAGTGGTGCTTCGGAGCGGTAGGTTCGTATTCGCCGTGGTGCTTCTCAGCCTCTTGCAAGAGCTCGGTCAGCGTCGCGACATCCAAATTACTAAGTCCCCGGCCAGGCAGCCGCGTTGTGATTTCCTGAAACAGCCATCCATTGCCGTCGGGATCACGAAATGTTGCGAACGAGTTGTAGGTGGCATGCTCGGGTGCTGGCCCGCTGATGCGACCGCTGCTGTCGATCTGAAACTGAGCGCCTGGCGTTCCGGGGTGGAACACCTCACTCACATCGACACCGCGTGCGACAAGATCTTTCCGTGCAGCCTCAACATCGGAGACGATTAGGTAGAGGCCCTGTGCCGAACCTGGCGCCGCGGATGTGACCTTCGCGCCAAACTGAACCGAGCACCCTGAGCCGGGAGGCGTGAACTGGACAATCCGGAAGCCGTTATCAAACGGGAAGTCGGCGTCGAGCCGCCACCCCAGTTTGGTGTAAAACCGCTTCGAGCGGTCAACATCCGCGACCGGAATAACAACCACCTCGAACTTCATATCTACTTTCGCGGCACTCGCGCCGCTGACCGGTTCATTGTTAATCGCACTTAAAGTTGCCATTCTTTCCTCCTAGTGTATTCCCCTAAATCGAAAGTTAGAGTTTTTGAAGACTCGTACTCGGCGGCGACGAACTGCTGGAGAGTAAATTCGCCGATACGGCTACCCGGCTCATGATGCGCGTGCCTCTCTCGCTGCGCCGTTCCCTGACGTCGGCCTGCGAGGGGCCCCGGTCATGCACCTTGAGGTACCCGTCGGCGCTGTTGCCAAAGAGCTTCGAGCGCCCGGGCCCGAAGTCGGTGAGCCCGGCGATGTACTGCTCGGGCGTCGAGGTGGTTGTCTGGTGCAGGTGGATCGTGGACATGCGTGCCTCCTTTCGCTTCCCGAGACTCCCGGGATTCTGAGTCTAGTTTTGATTACCGCGGTCGATACTGCTCGTACTGGCTTCTTTAGCTAGGCGGCGACGAACTGCTGTCCGCCGTCGATGTCATAGGTTGCGCCCGTGAGGGCGGTGTTGGTCATGATGTGTACGGCGAGCGCGGCCACATCCGCCGGTCCAACCACGCGTCCGATGGGAAGCGTAGTGCGAAGCTGGTTGCGGCGTTTTTCGAGCTGATTGCCAAGCAGTTCCGCGGATAAAGGCGTGTCCACGAATCCCGCAGCAATGAGGTTGACTCGCACCGGCGCGATTTCGAGCGCCAGGTTAGCGGTGAGGGCGGGGAGCGCAGCGGTAACTGCGCTAGCGATGCTCATGCCGATCGCTGGGCGTCGACCACCAGTGCCGCCCATGAAGATCAGTGTTCCTCCCGGTCGCACTTTGCTGGTAGCGTTGCGGGCGACGTAAAGCGCTTGTAACAGGTGCGCACCGATAAGATCGCGTATTTTTGCGAAGTCCATATCGGCGAGGCGTCCATAGTAAGGCCGACCGGCTGTCACCATGACATGATCGATCACCGGCAAGTCCCGAAAAAAACTCTCGAGAGCATCTGTATCCGTGGCATCGAACGCCGCGGTGCTCATTGCATCAATTTCGGTTGCAGCATGCTTGAGACGCTCGGGATTGCGCGCTGTGAGAATCACCTTGGCACCCTGCGCACGCGCTCGGCGTGCCGTCTCGAAGCCAATGCCTGCGCTCCCGCCGATGACCACGACAGTTTGCCCTAGGAGTTCCGGTTCCCGCCCGAGGTGAGAGACAGTGATTGCAGTGTTCATAATTGCTCCGATCCGCCGCACCTTGATTAGGCCAGAATCACGGCGATGGATCTATTGGACGAACGTATCGACCAACACCCAAGTATGGATTGGACATATGGGCACTGAGTGGCGGGTACTTTATTCCACGGGACACAATATTAAGGTATCGCCGATACCATCGTCCAATTGATTTCCACCTTCGCCTGTGGCGTAATGGTTCTTGGGCATGGGCGGACACTGTGCCCTCCCTCTAGCCAATTACTTAACGAAAGGATGGCAAAGACATGCCGGAAGCGACCTGGAAACCTCACGAGAAACACGGACGGCTCACGATGCAGAGCGACTTACCAGACAGCATCTACGCGTTTCCGAAGCAGCGTAAAGAACCACTGACCGACGCACAACATGTGCGTAACGCGGTCGCGCGCTTCGATCAAGTCATCGACGTCTCCGATGCCGACCGTTCTTTGGCGTTCGCGAACATCGAGAAAGCTGCAAATTACTATGATGTCAACCTCGCGGAAACGTCATGGCACGACCTGGGCGTTCATCCTCAAAAGAATAGAAGCGAGGCTGCCGCCAAAGGCGCTGTGACGCGCGAACGCCGAGCGCAAAGCTAAGAATCCTCTGGTTAGAGAGCCTGGCCGACAGAAGAAGTAATTGCAACTCACTAAATTATTTCTCTATGCCTATCCCGGCGCCTTACAGGTTCGAATTTCGGGATTCCATCGACCCGGCGACCAATTCTGGCTTCGTTCATCTAAATTGTTTTAGCGACTGTTTGCCTACGGTAGAAAAGGAGATGAATCATGAAAGCAATCGTTGTCCACGAATATGGTGGTCCGGAAGTACTGAAGTTCGAGGACTACCCTGACCCGGTTCCGGGTCCCGGTGAAGTACTGGTGCGGGTCGCCGCCACGAGCGTGAATCCGATCGACTACAAACGGCGGGCTGGGTTAACGAAAGACTTTTATCCCCTCAACTTTCCGGGACTGATCGGAGTCGACATTGCGGGAACCGTGGTGAAGCTTGGGTCCGGGGTGGAAGAGTTCTCCGTCGGCGACCGGGTGTTCGCCATGGCGGACAATACCTATGCCGAGCTTTGTGTCGTGAAAGCCGCGGTTCTGGCGAAAGTTCCCAAGGGGCTCGATTTGATCCAGGCGGCGGCGCTGCCGCTGGTGACGACGACCGGCAACCAGCTCCTTTCAGCTACGGGAATCAAGGCGGGCCAGACGGTTCTCGTCGTAGGTGCTGCTGGAAATGTCGGGCGTTCGGCGGTATTCACTGCGAAGCAACGCGGGGCGACTGTGATCGCGGGGGTTTTGAAGAGGCAGATCGATGACGCGAAGACTGTCGGCGCGGATCAGGTGGTCGCAACCGACGACGACACCGCGATTGCGAATCTTCCTCCGCTCGATGCGGTGGCGGATACGGTCGGCGGAAGAACCGCCGAGAAGCTNNTCCCGATTAGCCAGAAACTGCCGCTCAGTGAAGCGGCCGAGGCTCAAGCAGCGGCAGAGAAGGGTGGTATCGGGAAGATCTTGCTGGTGGCTTGAACTCGTTGCTGGACATCCAACGTCTAAAGGAAAAATCGAAATGAAGAAAGATCACCGCGGACTTAATCCCGCGTCGAAACCAAGCGGTGACGGGTGTGTGGAATGCCTGGCGTCACCGAAAGGTTGGTGGTTTCATCTCCGTCGCTGTGCGGAATGTGGGCACATCGGATGCTGTGACAGTTCTCCGAGTCAGCATGCATCCAAGCATGCGGCGGCAACGGGGCATCCGATCATAGCCAGCTTCGAGCCGGGTGAGGATTGGTTCTACGATTACGAGAAGCAGGGGATGATCACGATCAAAGGTGTGGATTTGCTTCCGCCGCATTCGCATCCAAAGAATCAGCCCGCTCCTGGACCCGCAGGCAGGGTGCCAGCCAACTGGGAATCGCTTCTGAACTAGCTGCCCGTCACGCGGACAAACGGTAATGGTCGTCGGAGCCGCGCGCAACGTCGGGGCCGTACAAATGGCCGTAGACGCCGATCCACGTCGTTGCCATCGTCCACCTCGACGACGAGGACCTGCTCCGATCATTGGGCGTGAAATCCATCGTCGACTCGAGCAAGCCCGCATTCGAGCAGGACCTCCCACAGGTGGATGCTATCCTCGACGGTCGGGGGCAGTACGTTTCAACGCTGCGCCGCTGCGTTGAAACCCGGAGGCAAACTCGTCACCTCGGTCTCGACGCAGCCGCTCCCAGCAGAGGCTATTTTCTTCTACGCTGAGGTGACCACCGCGCGGCTGCAGACACTCACAACATTATTTGACGCGGGCAGACTCACAGCGCGCGTGGGCTCAACCCTGCCGCCTTCGGAGGCGCGCCAGGCGCAACGCATGCTTGCGGGCGCACAACACAAGTCCGGCAAGATCGTACTGCAGATCGGGTACCCGTAACAGTACCGATCTGCGCGGCTTAGTGTGAATCGCGGCGAACCTTGAGCGAACCGATTTCTCCATTCGAATCGAAACTTATATATAATCCGCCGATGCAAGGAATACCGTGGAGCACAATTGCGCTCGGCTCGCTGTTGCTCATCTCGCCCTGCTCAACAGGAGGACAGGAAATGAAATCTCCGCAACCTGATAAGTCGAAGCCTCTCGTCAAAACGGAGCAGCGTGGGCGCATCCTTGGAATCGGCGGTGTCTTCTTCAAATCCGCTAATCGTGATCAGATGCGCGAATGGTATTCGAAGCATCTTGGACTCGCTGACAAAGGCCAAGGCGTGATGCTTCCGTGGCGCGAACACGACGACCCGCAAAAGGAACACGTTACAGTTTGGACTGTTTTTCCCGCCTCCACTAAGTATTTCGATCCCAGCCCCGCACCGTTCATGATCAACTACATCGTGGACGATATGGATGCTTTGCTCGACCGCTTAAAACAAGAGGGAGTAAAGATTGACGCCAAACGAATGGATGAATCCTACGGTCGCTTTGCCTGGATCTATGACTCGGATGGGAATAAGATCGAGCTCTGGCAGCCGCTGCCCGCAAAACCCTGACTCTGGCAACAAGCTGTTTCGTCGTAAGCTGTTTCGTTGATCATTCACCTCAGTAACTGGCCGGCGAGCCAGTAATCGACACTGAACTTTCCCGGACCAGAGCAGATCAGCCAGATAAAGAAGAGCACGTACAGGACTTCCGGAAGGTAGAGGAAATCGTCGAGCCAGCTAAGAGGCGAAAGTCCTTTAGGCAAGGTGGAAAGCGCGCTGGTCAGGGTAGCGACAGTCATATCGATCAATAAAGCCACGCAGGCCGGGCTCGACAGAAACCCCACGGTCAGCAAGGATCCGCAAACGAACTCGATACCCGACACGAAATAAGCCAACTGGTGGGGAAACGGGGCCTTGGACTTAACGAGCGTTTCGTAAACAGGTTTCGTGCCGCCGGCGACAAACAATTT
>PLKR01000081.1:15507-15712 GCA_003140655.1 Acidobacteriaceae bacterium
TGGCGGTGTCGTTAGCGAATTCTCGCGCCTCGAGATTTATGCGTCCATCCGTTCGACCCATTGAGCGCGCGATGCGGGAGCCACGAATGGATCCGCAAAATACTGTGTTTCCCGCGCAACCTTGTCGTCTCCGAACTCCATGATGCTCACGGTGTAGGACGGCTTGCCGTCATATGTTATGACCAATTCGGTGACCCAAAGATCA
>PLKR01000415.1 GCA_003140655.1 Acidobacteriaceae bacterium
GCCGCGGGGACGCATCTCAGCATCGTGTCGCGCAACAAGAGCCCATCCTCAAGCAAGCCAAGACGGAATACGCAAAGTTGCTCACCACATCGGTGAGCAGCTCGCTGCTATTTAATCTAGATTTAATATTGCTGAAACCGCCACGCAACAAAAATGAGCTACCGTACTCGCATCGGTAGAACCAACCACGGAGAGTCGAAGAACTCGTGTCAGAGACGGGGCACGGGTTCTTCGCCCTTCGAAAGTAAACCGCTACGGGCCTCTCGCACACTCCCCTACTCATCCCCAAAGCCTGCCAGCTAAATGCCGCGAGAGGCCTTATTCAAGTGAAGGTTGAAGTAATGAAAAGGTAAGGAAAAGGAAAAGGAAAACACAGCAGGGAAAGCAACAGGCCGGAACTGCAAGCTACGTCGCGACGCTCTCGCCCGAGCGCTGGCGGCGAAGTTCACCAAGGAAATCATCCTGTTGCAGCGTCGGCCCTTGTCGCAACAATTCGAGCAAAGGATCTTCCAGAGTCACGTCTTCTGTAGTCGGATCTTCCGCGGCATCGTCCGCTATCTCTCGCCCGCGTTCGAATTGGCTCAGGTCCGCGGTCAGCGCGCGCGGAGAAACACTCAATTCGAGCATCGATTCGGGACAGCTGCGCAGAAGGTTTATCAGTTTGCCCACCTCGGCCCGCTGTTCCGGCGTGCGGGAAGGGAATTCCACGCCCATGCCGTGACCCGGGTGCGCGACCCGTACCATGCCTTCGGTATGTACGGCCATCTCCTGGGCTCTCAGGCAAAGGTCGACCAGGGCATGCTCCGGAAACGGTGAATCGGTTTCCACATAACAGCCGCCCAGGCTCAGGTCGGTGAGCTTGCAGTGGGAAACGGTTTCCTCCGGTCCTGCGCGATTGNNCAGCCAGACTTGAAGGTGGGCCTTGACCGACTCGTCCAGATCCAGAAAATAGACTCCCGTTTGACCGTTCGGGTTCGCCCATGCCACCTGCCCATGAGCGTGGACTTCAAGACTCCCGTCGGGCAACTGAAAACGGAAATTCAGCACCGCTCCTGGCGCCTGAGGCTCGGCCGTGAGAACATCCATCCCGCTTTCGCTCAGGTCAAGAAGGATACCCTCGACTTTACGAGTGTCGGGCAGAGTGAGTTCCACCGGAGCTTGCACCGGGACGCGGTAAGCGCGGCGGCGTTCGCGATTTAACAGGGCGGCCACAGCACGCAAGCCGGCGACGGCGTTGTCATCGGAGAGTGGCTTATACAGCACGAAATGCGCGCCGCTGCTAAGAATGTCGCGTACTTTGGCGCGTTCCGCAACCAGGGCCACGGTGACGGGTGGATTTCCCGAATTCAGGCCGCGGGCCTCTTCGAGCAGCTCGGCCGCGAACTCCGGATCTTCGAAATCAACGATGAGTGCGTCGAACTTTTGCTGCTGAAGACGGTCGACAGCCTCGGCGAAAACACCAAAGCGCTCCACCGCGATCCCACAGGCCGGCAGAACCCGGCCTAGGATCTCGGAAGCGCAATCGTCAGTGGAAACCAGCAATGCCAGAAACGTCATAACTAGATTTCCCGCCGAACCAGGGCGAGACTATGGCCAACGAGGCGTCGTCGGCCGCGCAGCTTTGGACCCGGTTGCGCCCGCACCAGCCGCAGCCGCCTTCGCCGCCATGGCGTCAGAAGCCTCGTCGACTTCCATCAATACCGCGTTGTCTTCGTCATCATTCTCGGCCAGCAAGGGAGCCACTTCGCGCAGCTTCTCCGCCGCCTGCTGGAGCATCTCAATTTGCTTTCCCAGTTGGGCGTACTTGGTCTGCTTCTGCCGCAACACCTCATGAATATCTTTCATACGACCCCCTGTGGTGAATGTAAGGAGACGGGACGACGGGGTCAACGTTAATCCCGGCGTGTGCGTTACCGCGGTAATCGCGCGTGCGCGGGGGTTGTACGGGAATGGCACGCCTCGGCACCGCACCGGCAAGAGAGCAAAACAAAAGCCCCGCGCGAGCGGGGCTTTTGAGAGGCGGATACGACGGCTTCCGATCGGCCAGTGTTCCCACCGTGGTCCGCGGAACAACATCTTGAAAAACAAGCTGTCAGGATGAAGGCTCTTGTATCCTGGCCGGCGGAGCAGAACTTGGTCCGATCATCTCTCGGAGTCGGCGGGAGAGATTGGTCGCCAACGATCGGTAAAAGCGCGAGGCCAGGTGGGGGAACAACTCAAACAAGCTCTCCAATGTCCGACGGTCGAGGTGATACGCTTCAACGTCTTGTTCGGCAACTACGCTGGCGCTGGCTGCCGTGTCTTCCAGGAATGACATCTCTCCGCAGATCTCGCCCGGCGCGATTGTTGCCCCTTTAGCTCGGGAAGGGATTTGCACTCGTGCGGTTCCTTTGAGCAAGAGATAAACGCCATTCCCCCTCTTGCCCTTTTCAACCAGCACCTCACCTTTCTTGAAATGGACGCGGACGGCCTTGTCCGCCACCAGGGCCCAGTCGTTAGCCGTGAGATGTACCAATCCGTGTTTCGACGACGACAGTACAGATACTTCTTGTCCGATAACCTTCGACATGGCGCGCGCGACCCGATTTCCGGAGAGAGTTTCCGGTCAGTGACAGAAACAATATGACAGAAAGCAACAGGGCACACCAAAGACTAGCAGAAAATGCAGCGAACGTAACCAGTTCCGCACTACGCATCGCACTTGGGTTCGTACCCGTTGCCGCTGTCCCGATTTGGCTCGCGTTTGCGGCCCAAAGGTGGGCAATCGTTCGGTCACGAGAGTCCTACCTTTAGGTTGAGAGTAGGAGCAATTTCTCAGCCGGTAACGGCCTGTTTACGTCATCAATCCAAATGGCTTAAGCTGGCCGTTTATGTTTCAA
>PLKR01000054.1 GCA_003140655.1 Acidobacteriaceae bacterium
CTTAATTAAACATCCGTTTAAATATAAATGGGCTGGCAGATAAATGTCAAGACGCAGACTGGACAAGCGGCGAGAGCGATTACGGATTCCATATCGCCGCGGCCGAGGCCCCTATGGGCGGATGAGGAAAAAAACGCGGGCAAGATGCCCGCGCCNNCCACGAATGAGCGCGCGGGGCGAAGAATGACAAGAAGGCGCGACGGCGAGACTGTGCGGATTGGGACAGCGGGGGGCGGTGCGGGTGGGTAGTATCGCGGCTACGTGGAATCGTCTGCGGGGGCAGTGTTCTGCCCCGAACGACATCGCATAGGAGAATTTATAATGAAGGCATCGCTAGTTATTAGCGCGTTTTTGCTGGTGGGTCTGATTGGCGGGTGTTCTGCGACGCCGGCGGCGGGGCCGGCTGGGCCGCAAGGACCTCCTGGACAAGACGCGCACGACCGGGACAGAGATCGGGACCGGGACAGAGATCGCGATCAGCAAGCTCAGGCTGCGCCGTGTCCAGCGGGACAGCATCAGCAGACGGATAATGGACGAACGGAGTGCGTCAGAGACCGTTAGGTTGAACCGGAGTTTATGTTTCTCGGTTTAGAGTGCGATGACGATATCGGCGGCGTGCTTTTTTTGTTGTGGCGGTGCGCTGGTTTGCGCGCGGCGGCGTCAGGAGAAAAGCGAGCCGGACGAATTGAGGTTCGGCGCTACGCGTGAACCGCCGGTCCGTCTTCCGACGGACCCTACGATCGCCGAACGCTTGAGATCGANNGCCATCCGCGCGATCTCGCACGAATTGATACCAACGCAAACGTAATCCTCGTCGCACGACTCAAGATCGCCGGATTGTCAGATTGAAAGACGCGAGTGACATTCGAAGCGCCGATCACGTTGTGCGTGGATTGCAGAAGTAAGACTGGACTCCCGTGACCGGGGCAGGCGAGGCGGTGAGTTACATGGTGCCTCTTTTGTGACAGTCAACCGAACGGCAGCCGCATACAATTCCTCCCGGTTCGCAATGAGCTCAACCACAACTTGTTTACCGGTAAAGCGAAAGCAGGAGGATCGATTCATGGGCGATACGGTCATGTTTCCGCGCGGGCAACCGCCGGATGCGAGCGGCGATGCACATCGGAGCGCTGCCAGAGCGGGCGCGACGGGAGCCGGCGCCAAGCGAGCGGGCGCACAGCGGCCGAAATTCGAGTCGCTGGAAGCGCAATNNGAGGAACGACTCCGTGAACTGACAACGCGGCTGCTGAAGGCGCAGGATGACGAATCGAGGCGCATTGCTCGCGAATTACATGACAGCGTGGGGCAGTACATCGCGGCGATTCAGATGAACCTCGGCGCCATGGAGCGAGACGCGGCATCGCCGCTCACCGCGTCGCAGGCGAAGCGAGTGTTGGANNCCGATGAAATCAGAACCATATCGTATCTGCTTCATCCGCCGCTGCTGGATGAAATGGGACTAGCTTCCGCTTTGGCCTGGTATTCGGAGGGTTTTGCCGAGCGGAGCGGCATACGTGTGGAACTGGATATCTTGAAAGGCTTTGGGCGCTTATCCACAGAGACTGAGACGGCGATGTTTCGGATCGTGCAGCAGAGTCTCGCGAATATTTATCGCCATTCCGGAAGCCACGTGGCGATGATCAAAGTTCGGAAAAATGCGAAAGAAATTATCATGAGGATTTGCGACGAGGGGTGCGGTATCGCTCCTGACATTCTCAGAGAATTTGAATCAGGCACGCGGCTTTTGGGAGTAGGGATTGCGGGGATGCGCGAACGGACGAAAGTGATGAAGGGGAGCTTTCACGTCAGTTCCAGCACAGGCGGAACAACGATTGAGATCAGCTTGCCGGTCACCGAGAATGCCGCTCGCAAGTTCCACGGAGTGTGAAGAGCCGAAAGGCCGCACAGCTGAAGAGTGAGGCCGGCGTGGAAGCCGGCAGGTTAGCTGTTGAACTTCCCCCAGAATTCCTTCAAGACTTCCTTGGTCACACGACGCCGTGCACGAGTCGCCGAGCGTATCTCCGCCTCAGCGACCGGGGTTTTAGCCTTCTTTTCCGCCGCACGAAAATCGTCGCGCATCTTACGTACCTTATCGCGTGACTCAGATTTAGCAGCTTTGGACTGCTTGGACTTCATGATGCCCTTGGATTTCATGGCTTCCTCTGGAGGCATTATTCTTTGCCGTGGGTGCGCAGCGGCACAGGAGACGAGATACCGCTAATGCTATCTCTCAATACCTTGCCGAAGCCGCCTCAGTCGCCCGATGTTGACGAGCCGGNNTCCGCCGACGACAGCGCGGATCTCGGCGTAATACTCAGGGTGATTAGCGAGAATTGACTTAATCTCCTGGGCGAGCGGACTTTCCGCGACCCATACCTTCTGCTGGTCAGGATACATTTTGAGCATGAGCGGTTTCGCCTGCTCCAGCAACTCCGTTAGCTTGACATGGTCGGGATTTTCATTTTCAGTCATTTTCGATCCTCCGAATACCAGACGCCGGATTCTATCACAAGCGGGTGTGGACGCATTTGTATGACGCACGGAAGACGCCCGTGGCCACGAAGGCAGACGCCAAGAATTGAACGACGAACGCGCATGCTTTCCTGGTGTGTTTCATTCNNCAAAGCTAAAAACTGCCCTTCCTTGGAAGGCGCCGTCGTTGAGCTGGGCGAATGCTTGAGTTGCGTCGTTCAACTGAAAGCGCTTGGCGATGGGGCTCGGTTTGAGAGCGCCTGATTCAAAACCGGGCGTCAATTTTTCCAGAATTGCGGCGCAAGCTACCGTGTCGTAGGCGCGGGTGTCCACGCCAAAAAGG
>PLKR01000612.1 GCA_003140655.1 Acidobacteriaceae bacterium
TCAATTCCTTCTATTTCAATTCGATGACCGCCAGCCCTTGCGGGGGTAGAGTGAGGGTTAGCTTGCCATTCTTGAGGCCGCGCTTCTCGGGAGCAGGAAGTTCGGCCGCCTGGCGTAGTTCACGAATCTGCTTTGGCGTGGGATAGCGCGGCGATCCCATCTTTTCGTAGAGAGGGCGAACGTCCCCGTGATCGCGGTCAACCCGGGAAATCACGGCTTTCGTGGCCTGCGTGCCTTTCAATTCAAGCGTAATCGTTTTGTCGCTTCCTCCCGGACCGGGTGGAGCGTAGTTCCAAACCGCCAGGACCAGAGTGCCGTCTTTTCTCCGGGTGAGCAGGGCCGAATCGGAATCGATGGCGATTCGTTGATCACCAAGCTGATGCAGGAGCTGGAAAGCTGCGAAGGCCGGCTTCGGAATGTCGTCCGCCGCTATCAATCCGAACCCGCCGTAGAATGGGGTTTTGACTACTCCCTGTTCTTCGAATACATCGGAGAACGTCCAGTACGACATCATGTCAACCATCCCGTCGCATTGACGGATCGTATCCGCCATCCAGGGTCCCATGTAGGTTGAATCGGTAACGTCCGGCTCGTTCATGTAGCTGGCATTGAACTCAGTCCAGAGCAAGGGTAACTGAGGCATCGGCGATGCCTTGATCTGGTCATGGACCTTTCGCACCGCGCGGCACACCATTTGATTGCGCGGGATTTCCTCATGCGTGCCGAACACGTCTTCGGCTTTGTCGTTGCCGTAGACATGCGAAGAAACGAAATCCACCGGCACCTGGTTCTTCGCGCAGTGCGCGATGAAGGCATCGGCCCATGCTGCCTGCGCCGTCGCCGGTCCGCCTACACGCAATCGAGCGTCCACAGCTTTTAACGCTCTCGCCGTGTGGTCGTACAGCTCCCAGTAAGTAGACTGCTTGGGATCGCCGCCCCAGAAGTCCAGGTTGGGCTCATTCCAGACCTCGAAATACCAATGGCCAATTTCGTCGATTCCGTATCGTTCAATCAGGTGCTTGGCGAACTGTGTGACAAGGGCATCCCACTTATCCCAGTCCTTTGGGGGTGAGATGTTTGGCTTGTACCAGAAGGCATGGGGCATGTTGCGGGCAGCCAGGGCATTCGGCATGAAACTGAGTTCCACGAATGGCCGGGCTCCATCCGCGAGCAGTCCGTCGTAAATCTGGTCGACGTAAGAGAAGTTGTAGACGGGCTGCCCGTGCTCGTCCTGGTTGTACACGCCAACTTCATCATGGAAGATTGCGTGGAAGCGAACGTAGCGAAAATCAGTAGCTCTTCTCACCTCGCGAAGATCGTTTCGGTAGCTTTCGCGAAGGCTGAGAATTGCCCGTCCTGAGCCGAACATCTGCTCCCAAAAGTGCGGGAACGGCGTCGCGGGCGCGCTCGCATCGATCACAATCTGCTGCCCAGAAGATTGTGAATGGGCTGATATGCCGAGGATTAGGATCAGCAGACTGGAAATCAGCGCCTTAGGAAAACAAGATCGGTGCACGGACAAGCCTCCTGGAATTCAGCGAAGGTAAAGCCTCGACAACATTCAAGGCAGCGCCCTCACAACCGGGCAGTGGTGATTCGCCTTTCCGGTACTCTGCCTTACGATCAACTCAGGTTCCACCACGATCTCTTTGGCACCCCACTTTGCAGGACGCGCTCCGACACCCCGCAACACGACTTCCGCGGCGATCCTGCCCATCTTGCGCAGCGGTTGTTTGACCGTTGTCAGCTCGGGACTCGAGTGTGCGGCACCCTGTATATCGTCAAACCCAACCACTGAGACATCCTCTGGAATATGCAGATTCGAATGCCGCAATGCGCGCACCGCTCCCAACGCGGAGATGTCGTTAAAAGCAAAAATCGCGGTAAACGGCTCTTTGGAGTGGATCAACTTCTTAGCTGCCTTGTAACCGATTTGTGGCGACGGAGAATCTCCCTCCAGTTGGACGGTTAGTTTAGACCGCACTTCAATGCCAAGGCGCACGGCTGCTTCCATGTTGGCCTTCCACCGCACTTCAGTATCGGAACTGAATTCCTGGCCTTTAATGAAAGCAAGCTTGCGATGTCCGAGGTGCAGCAGATGTTGGAGCGCAAGCTCCGAAGCGCGGTCGTGATCGAGCACGATGTTGGTCACGCCCGCCGCGTGGTTGTGTCCGGAAATTGTTGCTACCGGTACCGGTAGCTCATGATGCCAGGGGGTATCGATCGCAATTACGCCATCCACGTTACGGTCCAGGAACATCTTCGGGTATTCGTCGATCAGGTCCGGCCGATGGCGGTGACTGGTTACGAAGTAGAAGTAGCCCTCCTCCAGGAGATAGTCCTCAATCCCGCCCAGCACCGTTGCGGTATAGCCTTCGCTGATTTCCGGGACGACGACGCCCACCGTGAAACTGCGGCGGGTGCGAAGGGAGCGCGCCAGGAAATTGGGACGGTAATTCAGCTTCCGCGCCGCCGCCAGAACCAGTTCTTTTGTTTCCTGCGGAATCGAGTCCGCGTGAGAGGAACGATTCAGCACCAGCGACACCGTGGCCGGGGAAAACCCCAGGTGGTCGGCCAGAAACTTCAGGCTGACTCTCGGGTGAGCGCGTGTGGTCCACGGCACACGCGGCGTGGGCTTCTTGCTGGACACGCTGCGAAGTTTCGCATAACCCAATTGGATTAGCAAGGGANNCCTAAACCGATTTATTTGAGATTTAGTGCGTCAGAACAGTGGCCTATCAGACTCCAGCCCTGGCCGGCCCAGATGTTTCACAGGTGGTCAATTTTGAACAGAAATGGCGAACCGGACCCGAGTATAAACAATGTTTTGCCCGATTGGCGCTCCATCAATTCACCAGATCCAGACTCTTTCGCANNTGCACGATTTTAACTTGCTTGTCCGTAACCGCGCAGGCGCAGTTTCGCGGTTCACTCCGCGGAACACTGACTGATCCCCAGGGCGAAGTGGTTTCTGGCGCGACCGTGACCCTGGTCGACACGGGCACGAACAAGACCCTGGTGTCTACCTCCGACGCCAATGGCATTTACGAATTCAACGCGCTGCCGGCGGCCCCCTACCGGCTTACCGTCGAGCACCAGGGGTTCACCAAGAAGGCGCTTGAGCACGTCGTGATCATCCCCGAGCAGCCCAATGCGCTGAACCTGCAACTCGAGGTAGGCCAAGTAGAAACGACCGTCACGGTGTCGGGCGAAACCCAGGCGCTGGACACTGAGACCGCCACACTCAGCGGCACCGTCACCAGTAACCAGGTCCAGAACATGCCGTCATTCGGACGCGATGTCTTCCAGTTGATCCAGTTGGCGCCGGGTGTGTTCGGCGATGGCGCGCAGGGAAATGGCGGCGGCGCCGAAAATCTTCCCGGCACACAGGGCCCCGGTGGAACCGGCGGCAATCAAGGCATTTTTCAAACGGAAAACGGCCCGCAGGCTCTAGCCCATGGCGGGCAGTATGAGAACAACGGCATTTCCATTGACGGTATCAGCACCTCCAGCGCCGTCTGGGGAGGAACTACAATCATCACTCCGTCTGAAGATTCCGTTGAAAGCGTAAAAATCGTATCCAACGGTTATGATGCCGAGAATGGCCGCTTTAGTGGCGCCCAGATTCTGGTCACTTCCAAGAGCGGCACCAACCAGTTCCATGGCAGTCTCTTCTTCGTTTCTCATCGTCCGGACCTGAACGCTACTCAGCGGTTCAATGGCGCAGGCAATCACCCGCTGAAAGACGACAACTTTTTTGATCAGTTCGGCGGAAGCGTCGGCGGCCCCGTTTGGAAGAATAAGGTCTTCGTCTTCTTCGACTATGAGACGGTTCGCACCCCACCGGCCGTGCCCAGCGTTGCCAACGGATGGTACGATACCCCGGCTTTCGATGCGTTGGCGCCTGCCGGAAGCATCGCCGCGACGTATCTCACCTTCCCCGGTTCTGGTGTCATCAACAAGGGCATCAACAATTCCACCTGCGCCAATGCCGGCCTCACCGAAGGGGTAAACTGCCATGCAGTTGCCGGAGGTCTTAATCTCGGCACGCCTTTGACGGCAGGCTTGGGTACGCAGGATTACGGTTGGACCGCCACCACCACCCCAGGCACTGGGGGTGATGGCAGCGGCGGCCCCGAGAACCTGGGCACTGTGGCTGACATTGCGAACTACATAACCGTCAGCACGAGCAGCTCTTCGAAGGCNNCCGCGAGTACAACTTCTTCCATCACTCGCAAGTCAATAGCGCCTTCTCCGCAATCTGGAACCGCACCATCTCGCCGAGCTTCCTCAACGAAGCTCGCGTGAATGCTGCCGGATGGCGCTGGAACGAAATCAACTCCAACCCGCAGTCGCCGGTTGGACTTCCCGCGGACTCCATTGGTGCAATCGGCAGCCTCTCGGGCAATGAGAACATTAGCGCCTTCGGACCTAGCATTGGCAGCATCCTGAATCAGTGGACCTACACCTACAAAGACGTGGCTACCAAAATTATCGGACGCCACACCATTAAGTTCGGTGGCGATGTTACGCGCCTCTTTTACTTGCAAGACAATCCCTCTGCCGGCGTGCCACACTACGAATTCTTCAACATGTGGGACTTCCTCAACGATGCGCCGCGCCAGGAAGCGGGAACCTTCAGTCCTACNNCGACGACCATTCGACAGGACGATCGCACCAACATCTGGGGCATCTTTGCCCAGGATGACTTCAAACTCCGCCGGAACCTGACCCTCAATCTGGGACTGCGCTACTCCTACTTTGGTCCACTCTCCTCCAAAGAGGGCAACATGCTTGTGGCCACCCCGGGCGCGGGGGCGGATTACCTGACCGGCCTGACGGTGCATAAAGGAAATTCCTGGAACGCGCAGAAGGATAATCTCGGACCCCAGATCGGTTTTGCCTGGAGTCCAGGCCAATTCCACGACAAGATCGTGGTCCGCGGCGGTTACGGCCTGAACTATAACCAGGAAGAGATCGCAATTTCGTCGAATATTGTAAACAATCCCGGGTTGGCCGTGTCCCCGACCTTCAGCATAGCCACTCCAGGCACGGCGGCCAATCCTACGCCGAACCCTGGAATTATTTACGCCACTTCGTCGAATGTGCACTCGCTCTTCGGCTATCCGCCAAACCCGAACACGACTTCGACCTTTGGCGCGAATGGACTACCCACAACCGGCCAAGTGAATGTCGCAATCTTCCCCACCAACCTTCCCACCATGCTTACCCATCATTACTCGCTGGATATCCAAAACGATCTGGGTCACCAGTGGATAATGTCGTTGGGATATCTGGGAAGCTCGTCGCGGAACATCTATTTCCACCAGAACCCGAACGCTACCCCCGCCGCCAGTGGCTTTACCCTGAACCCACAGATCGGTGGCGGAGACTTATGGGGCGTTAATGGCCGTGGCAACTACAACGCCTTGCTCGCTGACGTGAAGCATCAGTTCTCGCGTCAGTTTATGTCCGATGCTCAATTCGCTTGGTCCAAGAGCCTGGACGACAGTTCCGCGCCGTATTCGGAGCAGGACTATGCGTTTAACCCTAGCCTGAACTACGGACCCTCCGACTACAACGTCACCAAGGCGTTCAAGCTTTATGGCTTGTGGCAGCCGGTCTTATTCCGCGGCGGCCGGAGTTGGATGGAGAAGGTCGCCGGTGGCTGGTCACTCAGCGGCATCTTCAATTGGCACTCCGGATTCCCCTGGACCCCGGTGGTGAGCGTCGTCAACGGAAATCTCTATTGCGATACTTGCGGTTATTCGCAACTGCCTGCTCTCTACCTGGGCGGCGCCGGTACCAGCACCAGCAACGATCAATTCAAGGCTGGTTCGAACTATCCTCTGGGCGGCGCGGCATATTTCGCGACGCCCGCCTACACCGCCTACAACGGGACCACCACCCCCGCCTTCGGAAACGCGAATCCTCAGGTCGCGCATCGCAATACGCTCACGGGTCCTGGATACAGGGATGTGGATATGACGCTGGCCAAGAGCTTTGGCCTGCCCAGGGCCCCGGTACTCGGCGAAAGTGCCAAGCTTGAATTGCGAATTGACGCCTACAACCTGTTCAACAATTTGAACTTCAACCCGACCAGCATCTCGAACAACATTGCCAACTCGAACTTCGGCGAGGCTCAGTCTGCTCTTGCTGCCCGTGTCCTCGCGTTAACGGCGCGGTTCAGCTTCTAACTCGCAACCCTTGGCCTGGGCGCGTCTCGCAAGAGACGCGCCTTTCATCTTTCAAGATCCCGTTTAGTGAGATTTGATGGCGATTCTGTCGGCCTTGAATCCAATCCGATCCATCATGGGCTGGATTTCTGGGTTTGACATAAACAACTTCCAGATCAATCCAGTGCGATAGTTCTCGATCATTACCGTGATGGGAGCCTGGTTGAGTCCCATAAAAATCGGGGACACCCAGTTCGCGCTTAAGTTGATTGCGTCGCGGGGGCCGTAAACGCCCCAGGCCCGGTCGCCGAGATCGCGATAAATGTGTTTGAACGCGGCCATCGAAGCTTTCGGTGTATATGGGAAAGACGACAGCGCGCCGGTGAACGTCATGGTGCCGTCGTCAACCTGCAAAGTTGGTTCGTGAGGCAGATAGCCGTTGGGCCCATCGCTCGCGGTCAAACCCCAGAAGTTCGCCGCGTAACCTGCGTAGCGGCCGGGATTTCGCAGGCAATAGGCGAGATTAATTCGTGCCATAGCCTGGTTGTTGTTGAAATAGTCTGTGAAGCGGTCGTGAATTCCACGGGGATCAAATCCCATGTACGAATAATGAGTGAAGAATAGCGGTCCGCCCGTGCCCACCCCAACATCAAGCTTGATGCCGTAGTAGGTATGACCGTTCACGTAATGGTCGCCATCGTGCGTGTGCGACCATCCTTGCCGGTAATTGGCGCCCACTTCACCCTGATTGGCCCACCCAGAGTAGTAAAGCTCTGCGGGAACGGCATGAGTTGGCGAGGCAATCGCCAGCAGATACACGATCATCGCCTCGTTAAATCCTGTGAGACGATGGTTGATGTACCACGACCACTCCGGCGACCAGTGCCAATAGAGAGCATCGCTCTGCGGAGATTGCCGGTACCAGTCCCACTCCACCGTTCCCCAAAGCTGCGAAATCCTCCGGAACAAGTCTTTTTCATGCTCGGTCCTGCCATTGAAGTACTGCCGGGCGGAAAGCAAACCTTCCATGAGAAAGCCGGTTTCCACGAGATCGCCGCCATTATCGAATCTGTCGAAAACCGGCAGCGTTTGTCCGGAATTGCCGTCCATGAAGTGAGACCAGACACCGTGATACCGGGGCGCTTTTTCCAGAAACGTCACAATCCTGGTCAGCCGATCGAGTCCCTGCTCGCGAGAAATAAACCCCCGATCCACACCAACGATCAGCGCCATGATTCCAAAGCCACTCGCACCGGTCGCCACAATCCGATCATCGCCGGGAATGCTTTCCAGGGTCATCCCGGCCACGGGATGCGCACCTTCCCAGTAGTAGCGGAAACACGCCTCCTGCAACATAGTAATGAGTTCATCGTCATTCAACCGTCTGGTTCCAGCGGAAGCTACGTTCGAAAACGAAGACAGATTGTACTGACGATCCGAAGCCGCAACTTTATAGCGCGCGTTAACTCCAGTTTTTCCGAGGTAGTCCGTGTAGCGATTGACTCCAGGAACTTGAATCCCAATCGGCTGGAAATCGTCGCCATCCAGCGAGCGATACACGACATAGCGCTCGAGTACGGGGCTGTTCATTGCGTCCCAAGTGATATCGATGTGACGCTCATAGCCCTTGGCGTGAACATTCTGGGGAGCAGGAAAGATCGAAGCCATCCCCGGCAGCCCGCTCGACACGACCGCCCGGTCATCGATCATGAATTCATCCACGATCAGGGTGTGCTCTGCGGAATCGCTCTTGTTCTGGATAAAGACGATCTTGTTCACCCGGTGGGGTTGCAATTCGTGAATGGAGCGAGTTTTGAACTCCTCCAAAGGAATTTGTACTTGAACCCATTTTCCCGGCGCCAGATCTGGAACGAACTTTCCCAGCGGAAGCGAAATCGAAAAGTTGTCATCAGTATCCGAGACCTGGACGAGGGGTAAGGCGCTGGCCGAAATACCCTCTTCCGAGAAGCACCAAAAGTAAAGGGTATCGCCCTGGAAATTGATTTCGCGGTTTCTGAAATTGATTGCACTTATTCCGGCCTCCCACCCGCCATCTGGAACGGAGCGCCACTTCAGCCGCAGTGCGTTGGGAGGCGTGTAAAAGACGTCGCGGCTGACGGGAAGCTTCCCGTGGATGAGTTCGAGTGTGGAAGGCGAGGATGCTCTGCCGGAGCTGTAGTAGTAAGCATCCGGTTCGAGACTATTGTCGAAAAGAGTGTGCTTGTAATACTGAGCGTCAGCCTTGGCGAAGGGACAAACAACGGCCAGACAAAGCAACCGCAAAATCCAGCGCGACACGT
>PLKR01000428.1:0-2439 GCA_003140655.1 Acidobacteriaceae bacterium
ATCTTTGGAAGCTGTGCTGGATTTGATTCCTCATGCGCTAAGCTTGCTAGAAGGAAAGACGGAGCATTCATAGTCCGTGCTCCGCGAGGCCCCAGGGGGAGTGCTGGGTTCCTTCGGAAATTCGGGTATTTGAAGTTCGGCGAGCTTAGGGATTGCCGACCTCGCCATCGTGAAGTACTTTTGATCTACTTCCACCCCGACGCTTTCAAGTCCGAGCGCCTTTGCGGCAGCTATGGTTGAGCCGGCGCCCATGAAGGGGTCTAGCACAGTGCCCCTGCCCAGCGGTAGCGAGGCGCGAACAAGGAACCGCATTAAAGCTTGAGGTTTCAAGGATGGNNTCTGGTGAACGTGCAGGGGGAACCCGTATGAGATCGGGAAAAGGCACGTTGTCGGACGGGCGACGGAGGGCACCGGTCCCGAATCTCTTGAGGTTCTGAGCGACGCGTCCCTCGCAGGGCTTGCGGAAGAGAAGCCACGGTTCGAAGCAGGAACGTGGAATAACTGAGACCCCCGGGTACTGCTGTTCCGCGAACTTGGGACGATCTCCGCCGCGGAGTATCCTGACAATTCGGACGATCTGGCCCCGCGCTTCGAAACCCGCCATGCAGAAGGCCTGCGCCACAAGGTGCGAAACAAGGCATTGGGATGCAAGCATGACGTGCGCGCCGGGAACGAGAACGCGGAATAACTCTGGTGCAAGACGAAGGTGAAATGCCAGTACTCCCATTCTGTCGTGGCCGCTGAGAACCGTAAAACGTGGCATCGGTTGCCTCTTCGCGCCATCCGCTGCATTCGGCAAGCGCCAGATTCCCCCGCTTCCTCTGCGCCGCTTGTTTAGTTCCGCGGCCGAGTATTCAACAAGACCAAAAGGCGGATCGGTTACGACGGCGTGGAAAGAGTTGGCTCGCTGCAGCCGCAGCCATTCTAAGGCTTCGGCTTTGTGGATCGTGTAATGGGAGTTGCGATACCACCTCCTCATATCTTTTTCCTGAGCAGTGGCTGGATTATTCCGATCAACGCCTCATGACGGTCCATGCGTCGCGCTTTATCGTTCGATCCCTTCTCAATGGCGCGGGCGTACTTGTATGACGGCTCGTCGACCCCAGTATCCGATGGGTCTTCAAGGCTAACGTCGACGTCGGTCGCAAACTTTGCTAGCTTGCGCGCCAAGAGGCGCACGTTCCTGCTCGGGAGGGTGTGCTGCCGAAATAGGTTTCCTAAGGACACGAAGAGGCTGTAGAAGTCAGCGCGATTGCCCCATCGTGTTGCTTGTGCAATCTTCGGGAACAGCGCGCGTATCGCGTCAAGTGTCGTGGCGAACAGACGAGTTATCAGCGTTTGTTCTGGAAACTCCTCTTCTGACTGCCCGTACTGCTCGTATTGCTCGTAATATCCGTCGATGACTTTCGCCGAACCCCTTGCGGCCCATGAAGGAGTCCGATACGCGAAGCAAAAGAACGTGACGATGGAGCAGATGGAAGAAGGAGCGGGAGACTGCTGGACGTGGACGGCGATTGATGCCGATTCCAAACTGATTATCTCCTACATGCTTGGGGATCGTGGCGCAACCACGGCTCAGGCTTTCATGCAGGACGTTGCATCGCGGATCAGCAACCGGATTCAGCTAACCACGGACGGCCATCGCGTGTACGCGGAAGCCGTAGAGAATGCCTTCGGCTCGGAAATTGATTACGCGATGCTGGTTAAAATATACGGCGCATCGAATGATGGCGAATCGCGCTACAGTCCTGCAACCTGCATCGGATGCCGGACTGGAATCCTCGCCGGGAGTCCTGATCCAAAGTACATCTCTACTAGCTACGTGGAGCGGCAGAACCTTTCGATGAGAATGGGGATGCGCCGATTTACGCGGCTCACCAATGGATTTAGTAAGAAGTTTGAGAACCACGCGCATCAGGTCGCGCTCTACTTCATGCACTACAACTATTGCCGCGTGCATTCGACGTTGCGCGTGACTCCGGCAATGGAAGCTGGCCTAACGGATCACGTATGGACACTGGCGGAATTGTGCGGCTTGTTGCCTGAACGCAAACCTAATGCGCGAGTGGACAAGGAACTGGTTTTGAAAGCACTACACAGGACAGCTTAGAGGGATTATGGCAAAAGCAAATCAGGTTTCGATTCCGTATCTAGACCCGAGCGTGCAGCATGTCGGAATCAGCCGCTTGCGTGCATTGAACCTATCCGTGCGGCCAAGTACACGGTTGACGGCGGTGCGAGAGGGNNCATGATAAGCCGCTGGCCGTACTCTTGAAGTATGAGCACTTTCTGGCGATGCAAGAGCAGATATTGAAATATGAGCAATGAGGTCCGCTGTGCCTCGATTGCTACAATCGGCCTAGCGGAGTAAGATTTCGCAGACAAGAAAACCCGCTCGCGGCGGGCTACTTGTCTTTCCGATTTGTCGCGTCTGGCAAC
>PLKR01000428.1:2466-2657 GCA_003140655.1 Acidobacteriaceae bacterium
GATCGATTCCCGCCTCGAAAGAATCGACATAACTCTTGGGCTCAAACCTCCAGCGGCCAAAAGTGCATTTGCCAACTTCCGCGAGGATTTGTGGCAAAAGATCAAAACCCACAAGGGAACGATCATCTCACTCACTGCAATCGTTATCGCTGTAGTGGGATGGTTTGGTAGCGGCTTGTTTAAGTACTACC
>PLKR01000304.1 GCA_003140655.1 Acidobacteriaceae bacterium
GTGCCGCCGAGTATTTCGACGCGCTCGCGCATGCCGCGCAGTCCGTTGCCTTCGTTTTGAGAGCCGCCGCGGCCGTCGTCTTCGATCTCGAGCCAGCAAGAACCGTTGCGCTGTTCCAGACGCAAAGAGCAAGTGCGAGCATGGGCGTGGCGCACTACGTTGGTGACGGCTTCCCGGACCGCCATCGACAACACGCTTTCCTGGAGCGCGGGAAGTTTTGCGCTGGCGGTCTCGCATTTTACGGTGACGCCCGCGGTTTCGAGCGTGGCCCTGGCTTGCGCGAGTTCGGCCGCCAATCCCTGAGAGCGGTAGCCGCGGATGGCGTCGCGAACTTCAGACAATGCCTGGCGGGAAATCTGTTCGACCTCGCGGATCTCGATGCCGGCGCGCTGCGGATCGCGGTCAATCAATTTTCCGGCGAGTTCGGATTTCAGAGTGATGACCGAGAGCGTGTGTCCGAGCACGTCGTGGAGATCACGGGCGATGCGCTCGCGTTCGGCCACTTTGGCGAGATGTTCAATTTCATCGTTGGCCATGCGCAACTTGGCGAGAGCGCGGTTGCGCTGCGCGAAGTAGATGTTGCTGCCCCCGACCACCAGCGACAATCCGCCGGCATAAAAAAGGAACCAGCCCGAGAGGTGGAAGACTTGTTTTTCAATGGCGGCCAGGGCCACGATTCCGGCCATCGACCCAATCGCCGCACGCTCGGTGGGAACGCAGAAAGGAATGAAGGCCGCGGCAAAAATAAAGAAGGTAGCAGCCCCCGGATTGATGGGCGCGACCACCAGTCCCAGGATCACCATGCCGGCGACGTGCCACAGGGGCCGCGTCCGCTCAAGCCAGAAGAGGCTGAAGTAAAGAGCCAGGAATACGAGTGTGGCGAGGATAGTGAGAGACCATTCCATCCAGCCGGCGTGGCCCAGGACCGGGTCGATATAAAAGAAGACCAGATAGGCTAGCCAAATGTATGGCACCCACCCGCGCATTTTGTCGCGGGGCGAGAGGTTCATGTAGCGTTCGAAGGAAGCGTCCGTTTTTGGATGTGACGGTTCCCTCACACCGGAATTGTGTCCTTGCGCGGCCATGCCGTCAGGCTCCAGTCTTTGTGATCGTCATCTTTGCCATGTTGATCTTGCCACAGTTCTATTGTCCACCCGAGAGTCAATGAGAGGGGTCTGAGTGCGCCGGCTCGCATACCACACCACGATCGCGGCCGGGACCAGAAGAGCCAAGGCTCGAGGACCGACATAGAGCGCGAGCAGTCCGAGCGCCACGAGAACCAGTGCCCAGCCGCAGGATTTTCTTGATCGCGTGTTCATGACGGCCTCCTTATCTAACTGGCCACAAATCTGGCTCGATCCATTTCGTAAAGGCTCGCGGCACAGTCCTCAGCCGTAGAGTTTTCCCTGGTCGCGCTGGAAACCGATGCGGGCTATGCCGAGGCAAATCAGGGTGAAGGCTAGCAGGACTTCCCAATGCGTTGCGATTGACTGGTTCGCTCCGGCGCCCACGGTTCCCAGCGCCAGTTGTGACAAGTGATAAGGAGGGAGCGCCAACGCAATCTGCCGCACGAACTTGGGCAGAAACATGTAGGGCACCCACAAGCCGCTACAGAACGACATTGGGAGGTAAATCAGATTGATGGCGGCCGGGGCTGAGTTTGGTCCGACGAAGTAACCGATGGCTAACCCCATAGCGGAAAAAGGCAGCGAACCGGCAACGAGGGTGCCGATCAGCTTTGCCATTTCCGCGAGCGGCATTCGGACGCCGCCGAAACTGATACCCAACACCAGGAGCAGGGCGACGACGATCGCGCTGAAGATCATGCTCAGGATCACTTTGGCGGTGAAGTAGGCAAACGGCGGCATGGGACTGGCGCGCTTGACCTGTAGCCATCCGAGGCCGCGGTCGGCAGCAAGGCCGGAGGCGGTGCCGAACAGCGACGCTCCCATCACGCCGAACGTGCCGTAGGTAGCAATTAAATAGGTTGGAACGTGGGTGCTGCCGATCGATTCCTTGGAATTCAACACCAGGCCGAACAGCACGTAGAACATCAACGGAAAACTGATCACCGACGCCGTATACACGCGCAAGCGAAGGTTCTTCAGGAACTCATACTTGGCTTCCTTCAGGTAGATGGTAGCGGTGTGGCTTAGAGAGCGCTCGATCTGGGTGTTGCTCAGGACCACTTCGGCAGTACTCATGATAGTTTCCTCGTTTGTCTTTATTCCTCGTGTCTTTATTCCTTCGCGCGTTGGCGCGCCCATCTAGAGATTGTGAATCAGTTCTGGCGATTGGCGTTTTCGCCGTTGTCCTGCGTGAGAGCCAGGAATGCTTCTTCCAGACCTGCGCTGGTGATCTCCAACCCCGAGAGCGAGGGGTCGCGCGCCAGCAATGCGCGGACGACAGGCTCGGCTTCGCGAGCACGGATCTCGACCGCCTCGCGGTCGTGCTTCGCATCGGTGACGCCGGGAATTTGAAGCAGGCTGGCGCGGCTGAGCGCGGTGATGCAGCGGATACGCTTGCCGCCGGTCTGCGCCTTGATCTCGGCGGGCGTGCCTTCTGCGATGATCTCGCCTTGATTGATTACGGCGATGCGGTCGGCGAGAGCATCGGCCTCCTCCAGGTAGTGCGTGGTAAGCAGAACGGTTTTTCCGCGCTCTACCAGGCGGCGGATTTCTTCCCAGAGCGCGCGGCGGGCTTCGACATCGAGTCCGACGGTGGGCTCATCGAGAAACAGCAGGTCGGGGTCGCCGCAAATGGCCAGCACTTCCTCGAGGGGCATGGGTTTTGGGTAATAGCTGGAGAACAAATCAATGTGTTCGCGGACGCGCAGAGTCTCCGGCACCTTGCCCACCTGGAGCATAGCGCCGGTGCGCATGCGATTCTGGGGATTGGTGGGGTCTCCACCGAACACGCGGGTCTTGCCGGAGTTGGGCTGCATGAGCCCCAGCAACAGTTTCACCGCGGTGGTCTTGCCTGCGCCGTTGGGTCCGAGCAGCGCGACGACTTGTCCAGCGCGCACGGTGAAATTCACATTACGCAGGGCGCGGATTTCGCCATAGTTCTTGCTGACAGCTTCCAGACTGGCCACGGCCGTGCGGGAACTTGCGCGCTTCAGGTTTTGCGCTTCTTCCAGAGTCGCGATCATAGGGCCTTCTTTGTTGCCTTCTCTTGACATGCCGGGTAAATCAATCTCTCCGGTGACTGCATCATCGCGGAGCGGCAAGCGCAGCGCCAGTGCCGTTCATCACGCTGGGAGCGTGACAAATGTCATGGCGGCGGAAGGTCTGCTGGGGCTGGGGATGGGCAAGCTGGGTTAAATAATGAATAAGACGGGCAGATTTTCAGCGTGGAACTCGTGAGGAAGGCGGTAGGGTTTTGCAATTTTTCATGCGGCTTGTTACGAAATCCGAACAAACAAGCAGATTCCGACAAGCAGGACCGGCGGATCGTGCGGCGGCTTGTCGACGCGATATCAGCATTTCACTAGGCTGGCCGCGGGGCAGACTCTGTTCGGAAATCGTAACAACACGATCAGGGCAAAATCTTTGCACGAATCATGACACTAAACGGCGCACTCCTGCTATGATGTCGAGCACTTGTTATGGAGGGCGTGCCATGCTCCCGGCCGGTAAGAGCCTTCGAACCCTGCGAGAGAAAATGGGCCTGACCATGCGCGACATCGAGACTTCCAGCGCGCGCATGGCGGAAAAATATCGCAACGAGGAGTTTTCTATTCCTCCCAGCCGTTTGTCGGACATTGAGACGAAGGGCGTTTTGCCCAACATCTTCCGCCTTTACACGCTGGCGGTGATTTACCGCCGCGATCTGCGAGAACTGCTGGCTTGGTACGGTATTGACATGAATAACCTGGCAGCCGACCTCGGCCTGATTTCTCCGCCGCGGTCGCATATCTCCGAGGCTCTCTCCGGACTGTCCTCGGTGCAAATGCCCGTCCGCATGGATCCTGGTTTTGATCAGCAACGCACTACCAACCTGGGCCGGATGGTGGAGCAGTGGGGCCTGGTGCCTTTAGCGTATCTAGCCCAGTTCGCCCACAGTGATTTTACCTACGGCTACATCGGCCATCAGGATTTCACCATGTACCCGATTCTTCCGCCCGGCAGCTTCATCCAGGTCGACGAAGCCAAAAGCAAGGTGGTGGAGGGCTTGTGGCGCTCCGAGTACGAACGTCCCATCTACTTTGTGGAAACGCGCGACGGGCACACCTGCTGCTGGTGCAGCATGCGTAAGGATGACGTGGTTTTGCAACCGCACCCTTTGTCGCCGGTCCCGGTTCGAATTCTGCGCCATCCGCAGGAAGCCGAGATCATCGGCCAGGTGGTTGGGGTCGCAATGAAGCTGACGGAGTGGCACGCTTTTGGGTCTTCTCCAGGCTCGAAAGCGCAACCAGCACTGAATTAAGATGGCGTGCCGAGGCCGTATCCTGCGGTGAGGGAAGCAGTTCGCTGAACTGTTCGCGCATGCCTTCGACGTAGGCGCCCGCGGTTTTCCGGCTGCTTTGACTCGACTCGCGCAAATCTTCCACCAAGTCTGATATCGGCGTCCNNGTAGCCGCCCTCCCGGCGGCGCAGAGAGCCCAGATAAGCCAACTTCGCCAACAGCCCGGAAATGGCGGCCAGCGTGGTTTCTCGCAGATCCTGCAAAGCGGATTTCAGCGTCATTTTGTTACGAATTCCGTTACGAATTCCGAACAGTTAAGGGCCAGACGTGATCTGTCCGTCCGGGCGGAAGTCATGAAAGTATCACGGTTCAATTTTCTAAAACAAGGAGAAAACAACCATGAAACGCATTCTACTGGTCGCCGCAGCAGCTCTGATGCTCCTCAACACCTTGGTAGTCCCCACCGTCCTTCATGCCGACGGCGGAGTGGGCGGTACCAATTGTGGCGGAAGCTCCATCTGCAAGCCGTGATTTTCGCATAGCGTTACGAAAACCGGACACGGTTCAGCATCTTATTGCCGCCTGCAGCAGGTCGCGGTATAGTGGCCAACTACGGCCATGCTGCGGGCGCATTCACTTCTCTGGTATTACCTCTGGGTTGCGCCCGATCTTATCCTTCTCATGCTCGCCGTCCTGATCTGGCGGCGCAGGCTTTACAAGCGGTTCCCTGTCTTTCTAGTGTATGCGGTCGTGATTGCGGTTGAGCAACTTACGCTCTGCATCGCCGACGTCCTTCCCTCGGTAAGTCCGACAACTTGGTGGTACATGTTTTGGACAGGTTTGCTGGCTGAAGCTGTCGTAAAGTTCGCCCTGATCGGCGAGCTATTCAGCGCTGTGTTCGGCTTCTATCCTGCTCTGGCCAAGCTCGGCAAGTCGCTCATAAGCGGAGTCGGCGTAGTTCTTGTGCTGCTCGCGACCCTGGCTGCCGCATATACGCCAAAGGACAACATCCATTGGATCGTCTCCGGCGCGCATCTTCTTGAGCAGACGATCTACTTGATCGAGTGCGGTTTGATTTTGTTCCTCTTCCTTTTTGCCGCTTATTTCAAACTGCATTGGAGCCGTTCCTCGTTCGGCATCGCAGTGGGGTTGGGCATCTCGGCTTGTGTACATCTTGCGACCTGGGCGCTGATCGCTAACGGGAATTTCTCCGCCCGCTATCGCGTTTTTCTCGATTTCCTGAATTTGTCGACCTATCACGTTTGCGTCCTGATATGGTTTTACTACCTCCTCGTCCCCCATAAGAGTGCTGTTACGTCAGTAGTTCCGTCGCCTGAGCACCATCTCAAGGTCTGGAACGAAGAACTGGAGCGCCTCCTACACCAATGAATCTGGCAATCGTTCTCGTCATCGCTGCTGTACTTGCGCTCGCCACTATTTTGAGCGTAGCGGTATCACGAAACCTGCAGACTTCCAGGCGAAGCGCCAGCCTAGGCGGGGCGATCCGCCCTATCGACATCGAAGCCTTTCGCAATCTCATCGACCATGCCGAGGACAGCTACTTGCGGCGGCGGTTGCCGCCGGCTCAGTTCCGGGTGGTGCGTCGTGAGCGCTTGCGCGCTATGGCTGCCTATGTCCATGTCGCGGGAAGCAACGCCGCTGTGCTGGTGCGCGTGGGCGAAGCCGCTCTCGCCAGCGGCGATCCGCAGGTTGCCGGAGCGGCGCGGCAACTGGTGAATGACGCGCTGCTGCTCCGCCGCAATACCACTGTGGCGCTGGCGCGGATTTACCTGGCACTGGCCTGGCCCAACTCGGGGTTCGCCGCCGTGCGGGTGATCGAACGTTACGAGCAACTGAGCGGCGCAGCCATGCTGTTGGGCCGGCTGCAGAATCCCGTCGTCCCGGTTCGTCTGTCCGCACTGAACTAGGCGTCTGACATCCATTCCGGACATTGTGGCACGGTCTGTGCCATCCACAGTCCCGGCCGGGTTAACTTGCGCACCACCCTCTGACGATTCCTCACTTGTTTTTGTTACCCATTCTGGTGTAAAAACCAGCGGGAACCTGCCCGCAAGAATCGAGCGCGTATTTCGTGCGTATTCTGGCCAGCCGCCGTTGGAGTTGTTTCTGCCGCCACTTTCGAACTGGCGGACTCAAGGGAGACTCTATGATCCGCAGCGTAAAGATCCGCAGCGTAAAGACTTTCTCCGTCTCATTCGTCATCTTGTTTCTTTCCTCCATCGCTTTCGGTCAAGGCGGCGCTGCCACGGGCGACCTGCAGGTAACCGTGAAGGATCCCAAGGGAAATCTTGTGGCCAACGCCACGGTCACGGTAAGCGATGTCGCCAAAGGTTTGGAACGCACGGCTACCGGCGATGGGCAGGGCGGATACAGTGCTCGACTGCTGCCGCCGGGAACTTATACCGTTATCGTGGCAGCGGCGGGTTTCGGCAGGGCCGAAGCCAAGGATGTGAGCATCACCGTCGGCGGATTGGTGGATCTTCCAGTCGCACTGGCAGTCGCCAGCGGCAGAGAAGTGGTGGAGGTCAGTTCGCAGGCGGAGTTGGTGGAGACCTCGCGGACCTCGACGACGGACACGATCGGACAGCGCCGCATCGACAATCTGCCGATCAATGGCCGCAACTACATTAATTTCACCCTGACCGATTCTCAGGTGGTACGCGACAACGCCCCCAACACCGGCGCAGCCCCAACGTCTGGGCTGAACATGAGCGGCCAGCGCGCGCGCTCGAACCTGGTCAACGTGGACGGGGCCGACGCCACGGACAATGGAGTGAACGGAGTTAGGTCCACCGTTTCTCAGGAAGCTGTGCAGGAGTTTCAGATCATCACCAACAACTACGCTCCCGAGTACGGTCGCGCCTCGGGTGGTGTGGTGAACATTATCACGCGCTCGGGGTCGAATGATTTTCACGGTGATGTTTTTGGCTACCTGCGCAATCGGAATTTCCAAGCAGTGAATCCCTTCAGCACGGTTCCCAATCCGGCTTACACGCGCGTGCAGGCGGGCGCGGCTTTTGGCGGCGCGATCAAAAAGGACAAGACCTTTTTTTATTTTTCCTACGAAATCACGCGGCGGCACGAAACGGGATTTTCCGACATCGGCGCGGACAACTTTGGGCTGGTGCCCTTTGATACAACGCAGGTCGGCCTACCTTTCGGAACCTTGCAGCTGACTCCGGACCAGGTCAGCTTTTTCACGAATCCGGCAACACTGATGACCGAGGCAGATCCTGCCTTTCTGGCGGGAGTAGAACAGTATGCCATCCTCACTGGCGCATCCTCAGGTCAGGCAATCCAAGGATTCTGGCCCAGCCAGCTGGTGGTTGGAGCGACGGGAGGATTGCTCAGCAGTTGGGCCGGCTTCCCGACAACTTGCCCGCCTGGGAGTGCATGCGCTCCAGTGCCGGCTTCGTATCAGACATTGGCGTCCCAGGAAGGCAACTTCCCAGTGTTCGAGGGAACGAGTCTTTATTCGCTGCGCCTCGATCACAACATCAACCCGAACAATCGCCTCATGCTGCGCGTAAACGTGAGCCCCAGCACGGTTACTGGAATCGAAGTGAGCGGCGAGGACCAACCCGTCGGGCAGAACGCCTTCTCTCGAACTTCCGAGCAAANNCGGCGCGGCCTGTCTTACTTCTACAATACGCAGATTCCTGGAGGCTCCGACCCGGCAGTCAACATTCCGGGGTATGCCTATTTCGGCCGTGAACCGTACTCCTACATTCAACGGACTGAGCAGCGCTATCAATTCACCGATAACTTCTCCTGGACAGTTGGACGCCACAACACAAAGTTCGGCGGGGACTTCAACTACATCGGAACCGACGCCATTTTTACCGTAAATTACGGCGGGGTGTATGACTTCGGGACCTTTAGTTCCGCCAATCTAGGCTTCATCTCACCGATCCCAGGCGACCCATTCCCTAATCTGTCAGCAGTACAGGCCTACGGTGCGGGATTGCCAGGGGACTTCATTCAGGGATTCGGCAGTCCCCATGGCTCGTTCCCCAACAAGCCGCTGGCAGCCTTCTGGCAAGATTCCTGGCGGGTTCGTCCCACCGTGACTTTGAACTACGGGGTGCGTTACGACATCGAGTTTCCGCCGCAGTTCGCGTCTCCGGGCGCGTTGGCGCTTGCCGCCTACAACGAATTGGGATTGCAGAAAGGGATTCAGACCGATACCAACAACATTCAACCTCGCATCGGAATAGCTTGGGATCCAACGGGCGACGGCAAGACCGTAGTCCGCGCCTCTTACGGTATGTTCTACGACCACCCGCTGCTNNCCGGCAACTTTGCCAACCTCAACGCGATCCCGATTTTTCAGGGGTTGCCGCTCAACTCGACAACCGGACCGTGCGCCGTCTCCGATAACCCGGCAGTCGTCAGCGCACTCGGATACCTGCCCAACCAGCAGCAATTTCAGGCTTTGAATTTCCCGCAATCGGAGTTCCTCAACCAGAACTACCTGAACCCCTCGTCTTTTCTGCCGCTGGCCTTCCAGCCATTCGGGTATCCGCAGGCCAAGGGTTTTGTTTACGCCTATTCGCAGCAGGCAAACTTCAGCATTGAGCGCGATTTGGGCGGCGGCTTCGCTCTCAATCTGGCATACAACTTCAACGGTGGACGCCATATCAATCGCCCCATCAATGCCGACACCGTGCGCGGCGATTTGGCGGTCAGGAACCTCAACGCTGCGGTGGCGGGTGGCGTGGATCTGCCCACCGACAGCCCGCTCGCTGTAACCGGCTGCGGTGTCGGAGCGGGAGGGCCTTACGTGCCGGCCGCCCTGACGAATTTCTTCCGACCGTCTGGAGTCAATCCCTCCATCGCCATAGCGTTGTTATCGAGTCCTGCGACCGCGCCTTGTGTCCAAGTCGTGTTGCCGCTGGTGCAACAGGAATACGGTCTGAACACCAGTTGCAATCTCACCACGCTTGCCAACTGCGTTCCCTTCGGCGACATGGACGCCAATTATTCGAACGGCAGTTCGGTCTATCACGGCTTCAGCGCCAACCTGCGCAAGCGCTTCAACCGTCACTATGAATTCCTTGCCTCGTACACCTGGTCGCATGCGATTGACGACTCTACCGATCTGGAGTCCACTCTCACACCTCAAGACAGCTATTACCCGGCGCTGGATCGGTCCAATTCCTTGTTTGACCAGCGCCATCGCTTCGTCTTTAGCGGCGTCTACCAGACGGGCAAGGTTGGAGGCAGTAGCTTCGGCCGCAAGTTTTTGAGCGATTGGACCTTTGCTCCTATCATCGAGGTTGCTTCTGGCCGACCGTTTAACATCATTACCGGCAACGACGACAACCTTCAGTTGTCTTCTCTGACCGGCCGCCCCAACACTGTCGTAAGCGCCGCTTGCACGGCAGAGGGATTTCCGTCGTATTCTTCGCGGTACTCTCCGACTGGCGTCTTCCAGGAGCCTTGCGTCGCCAACTTCAACGGCACTCTTCTCTCCCTCGACGGCAACCTGGGCCGCAACACCGGAATACAGCCCTGGACACTCTTCAATGATGTGCGGCTGGCGAAGCGGATTTATTTCGGCGAGCGCTACAACATGGAATTGATCGCTGACATGTTCAACATCGCGAACCGGTACAATGTGGCCGCCGTCAGCCCGCTCTTTACCAACGCCGGACAGGCCACCGCCGCTTATGATCCGCGCCAGTTTCAGTTCGCCCTCAAGTTGAACTGGTGAGGTTCCTTCGTTCGATGGACTGAGGTCTGGATTCCATATCCACGGAGTCCAGACTCCGCGCTACGGGTTTGGCTGACGGTTGAAGGGCGAAGCCAGAAGCCCGCGTACCAGTGTTACACTTTCCCTTCACCCATCCTTGGCGCTTGCCGGAGTTCGTTTCCCAATGTCCCAACCCTATACGCCCACGCCGCGGACGCGTGTGGTCCGCGAGGCTCATCGCGGTGTTTATGATCGTGACACNNATTCACGGCTCCGCCGCCAGCCGCATGCTGCGCCAGATGAAAGACGGCGTGCCCGTCTGCGTCACCGTAACGTTGCTCGACGGGCTCGTGCTGGCGCGCTCGGTCTTCAATCACTCCATGAATTACCGCTCGGTAGTGGTCCTCGGAAAAGCAACCCTGGTGGACGATGCGGAAGAAAAGATCGAGGCGTTGCGGCTTCTTTCCGAGCACATTCTCCCTGGCCGCTGGGCCGATGCGCGCCAGCCCAACGAGCGCGAACTCAAACAAACGTCTGTACTGCGCGTGCCTATCGAAGAATTCTCGGCTAAGGTCCGCGTGGGGCCGCCCATCGATGATGAGGAGGACTATTCTTTCCCTACCTGGGCTGGGGTTGTTCCGCTGGAGATGGTGGCGGGGAAGCCAATTGATGATCTGCGGGTTCTGCCTAACCGGACCGTACCCNNATCGCGATGCGCCCGCTGCACCTCAGCCAGCGGATAGGTATGCTCGATGCGCAGCTTGAGCTTTCCGGCAGCTATCATGCCAAATACCGCGCTCGAATGCGCCACCAGTTCCTCGCGCGTGGCCATGTAGGCAAACAGCGTGGGCCGAGTCAGGTACAGCGATCCCTTTTGCGCGAGAGTTATCGGATCAAACGGCGGCACTGCTCCGCTCGATCCGCCGAAGAGGACCATCATCCCGCGCGGCCGCAAGATGTTCAATCCCTTGTCGAATGTCGTCTTGCCCACCGAGTCATAGACCACATCCACGCCCTTGCCGCCGGTCAGCCGTTTAGTTTCGGCTTCGAAATCGGCTTGTGTGTAGAGAATCACCTCGTCCGCGCCCGCTCCGCGCGCCAGCTTCGCCTTCTCCTCGGTGGAAACGGTGGCGATCACGCGTGCTCCAATGTTGTGCGCCATCTGCACCAGCAGAAGTCCCACGCCGCCTGCCGCGGCATGAACCAGCGCCGTCTCGCCGCGCTTCAGCGGATACGTATCGTGCGACAGGTAGTGCGCCGTCATGCCCTGCAACATCGCGCCAGCGGCCTGTTGATCAGTCACCCCCTGCGGAATCGGCACCAACCGGTCTGCCGGCACGGCGGCATACTCGGCATAGGACCCCAGCAGCCCGGACCAGGCCACGCGATCGCCCACCTTGAACGACTTCACCTCGGCACCGGCCGCGGTCACCACCCCCGCGCCCTCTTGTCCCAACACGAACGGCAGCGGCGCCTTGTATCGCCCCTCACGGAAGTAGACATCGATAAAGTTCACACCCGACGCAGCCAGCTTCACCACCGCCTCATTCGCCTTCGGCTGCGGGACCGGCAACTCCACCACTTCCATCGCTTCCGGTCCGCCGACTTGTTTGACTTGAATGGCTTTCATGGGGAGTTGGATTCTCTTCTCTGAAGAAAAGATTCCGGGGGAACTGAGAACTGTTCCTCTGCTACACTGGCCCGTCCTCGCCAGGAGCCCTTCGTCATGGCCGAAAAGAAGCCTCAGACTTTCGCCAGCCACACGCGCTTTGATCCGCTGTATCACTTCTTCGTGTTACCGGTCTTCGCCATCTCCGTAATCGCCGCAATTGTCCACTTCATTTGGCATCCGGGCTTGCACTCAGGATGGCTGTTCGTGGTCTTCGTGGCTGCGGCGATCGCAATATCGAAACTTCGCCTTTACCCGCTGAAAGTGCAAGATCGCGTGATTCGCCTCGAAGAACGGCTGCGTCTTAGTTCACTTTTGCCCGAGCCGTTGCGCTCGCGAATTCCGGAACTGACCGAAGGACAGCTCATCGCGCTCCGCTTCGCCTCCGACGCGGAAGTACCCAAACTGGCCGAGCGGGCAATCTCCGAAAAGCTCTCCCCGGCGGACATCAAGAAGGCGATCCAGACCTGGCGGCCGGACTGCTGGCGCGTCTAGGTTGCTTCCATCTATTTTTCGAGAATTCTTGAGGAGGGTTTGGGACATGGTTAAGCAAACGGTGTACCTCGCTGTCGATTTCACGATCAACGAGGGCAAGCGGGACGCATTCGAGGGCATCGCGCAAGAAATGGTCACGGGCAGCCAGAAGGAGCCGGGCACGCTTGGGTATGAATGGTTCTTGAGCGCTGATCGCAAGCGCTGCCGGCTCCTCGAAACCTACAGGGACGCGAATGCGGTGCTGGCACACTTCAACGGTCCAGTGGTGCAGCAGCTTGTGCCAAAACTTCTGGGGACGGCGAGCGTCGCCGGCTTCGAAGTTTACGGAGACCCCGGCCCGAAGGTAAGAGAGATGCTCCCGGGATTCGGGGCTGAGATCTTCGACTTCCAGCATGGGCTGGATCGCTGAAGCTGCACCGATCAAAGGAGCTAATTGATGTGCGGCTCACACCTTACGCGACTTCCGCCGTCTGATTTGGAAGTCGGCCGGTAACCATTCGGCCGGGTCCCGAAAGTAACGGCCACTGTTCGTTTTCCGCGTTGACCCGCGCGAGACCGCAGGGTACGATTTTTGATAGAATGCACGGGGTCTTAAGCCCGGAGGGCAATCCGTATCTCATAGATAAATATGCGAGTTGCAAAACTCCAAGTACGGATCGCGATGCTGGCTGTTCTGGCTCTCTCGGTTTCTGCCTGCCAGACGGCACAAAAACCGGCCTCTTTGCTCCCCGCGAAAACTGCCCCGGCTTTGACTTCGACCGCTCCAGATCCAGTTCCTGCGCAGCAGCAGACCCCGCCCGTTGCGCCACAGGTAACCGCCCCAAAGCAACCGCAGGTCCCGGCTGAGGCTGAGGCTGAAACCAAGACACAAGCTCCATCGACACAAGCTCCGCCACCGACGCCAAATTCCGATCCAGTAGGCGATCTCATCACCAGGGTGGAAAAGGACTTTCAGGCTGGGTTGGACGCCTACCAGGCAGGCCAGACTGACGCCGCCAAGCAGGATTTCGACAATGCGTTTAACGCCTTGCTGGAGAGCAACCTCGACGTCCGCTCCGACGACCGCCTGGAGAAAGAATTTGACCGCATCGTGGAGGGCGTCAACCACCTGGATCTCGGCAGCTTGGCGTCCGACTCCGAAGCGCAAAAAACGGAGCCCGCACCCATCGATGAAGCTAGCGGCATCACCCCCTCCGCGGATGCCAAGGTGATCGCCAAAGCCCAAGCCGAGATCAAATCGACCCACTCCGACCTGCCGCTGATGATGACCGACCAGGTCGCCGGCTACATCAGCTACTTCTCTAATCGTGGACGCGGCACTTTCGAGCGCGCTTTCGCCCGCTCCGGCCGCTACCACGACATGATGGTTTCGATTCTGAAACAAGAAGGCGTCCCGCAGGATCTGATTTATCTGGCTCAGGCCGAGTCGGGATTTCATCCTCTCGCCGTTTCCCGNNGCCTGTGGGTGGATGATCGCCAAGATCCCGAAAAATCCACTCGCGCCGCCGCCCGCCATTTGAAAGATCTTTATGCCCAGTTCGGCGACTGGTATCTCGCCATGGCCGCCTATAACTCCGGCCCAGGCACGGTGCAGGCCGCGGTCCGGCGCACCGGTTACGCCGATTTCTGGGAGCTCTACCGGCGCAACGTTCTTCCCAAAGAGACTCGTAACTACGTTCCCATCATCCTGGCCGTGACCATCATGACCAAGAACCTGTCACATTACGGTTTTGATGACGTCTCCAAGGACGAGCCAGTAAAGTATGACTCCGTAACTATCAACTATCCGGTGGATCTGCGCCTCGTGGCCGAATGTGTGGACGCGACTCCCGCCAAACTGCAGGAACTGAATCCCAGCCTGCTGCGGCTGACTACGCCGAGAGAAGGCACATTCGAGCTTCATCTTCCGCGTGGGACGAAAGATCAATATCAGACAGCCATCGCCGCGATCCCGAGTGACATGCGGCTCTGGTGGCGTTACCACAAAATTGAGCCAGGCGATACGCTCGCATCCCTCGGCCGCTCGTATCGCGTCACCGCCAAGTCGATTGCCACCGTCAATCAGCTCGACGGCACGGAACTCGAGGCGGGCGCCGAAGTGATCATCCCGGTCGCGCCCGGCAAGCACCCGGTCAGCGATACCGCCNNTCAGATGGTCCGCCGCTGGAATGGCTTGCACAGCGGAGACAGCCTGCGCGGAAGGAAAGTGCTGGCCCTGCACCTGCCGGTTACGCCCGGCAGTGAAGGGGCCTCAACCGTCTCCAAGTCGACCGGACACAGAAGCGCAAGCTCAAGCACAAAAAAGACCGCCCAAACCGCCAGCACCAAGGCTCCCGCCGGCAAGTCATCGAGGGCAAAAGCCGAAGACGAACATCCCCCCGAGCAAGCCAGCGTGCTTCGCCACAAGGTGAAGTCCGGGGAAACGCTCTATTCGATCGCCACTACCTACAAGACCACCGTCGCCGCTCTCAAGCGCAACAACGGCAACGTCGCTGTCCTGCGGCCCGGCATGATCCTGGTCGTGCAACCCAGCCAATAGCCGTTACCAAGTCCCAAGTCCCAGGTCCCTCTTCGCATTTCGGCGCTTGGCGCACCGACTCCTCGCCACAGCCTGCCGTCGAGGCGAGTTTTCGGCCCGGAAAGAATCTTCTTCCATTCCGCCGCTTCGTGTGGTAACAGGATAGGCGAGCCGAATGTGACCACGGCCCTTGCAGCTTGCACCAAACCTCGTGCTATAATCGCCCGCCGTTCCAGCACAAGTTCTGGTGGTTCTTTTAATTTCTCGTGCCCGGCACCCTGGCGCAGCCGTGGTTGCGGCAGGAGGCCAAAACAAGATCAGGAGGAGCAATGACATTCTACGATCCCACACTCTACGCACATGATGACGAAGAAGAATTCGGCGACAGCGGCGCCTACAGCGAATCGCTCGAAGAGGATTTCGAAGAGGAAGAGGAGGAGGAAGAAGAAGCCGGCATAGCGGAACCAGCGCTGGGTGAGCCCGTGACGCCTGCTCCTCCGCCACCTCCCGCACCCAAACCCGCCGCTCCCGCCGGAGGCGGTGGTGGCGCAAAGAAGCCGGCCGCAAAGAAGAAAGCGCCGGCTAAGAAACCCGCCAAGAAAAAGGCGGCCAGGAAGCCTGCCAGGAAAAAAGCAGCGAAGAAACCAGCGAAAAAGAAAGCGGCAAAGAAGCCCGCGAAGAAGAAGCCGGCGAAAAAAGCCAAGAAGAAAGCTAAAACCAAGAAGCGCCGCCGCTAAGTCGAACGTCACGAAGTCGAGAACCGCGGCTCACGGGTCGCGGTTCTTCTTTTCGGACGGGAGGCGCTCTGATTTGCCGAGGTCGACTCTACGCTAGGCGGCTTCGCGCAAATTCGGTACGCGGGATTCGCTACTTTTTCCCTTCCACCGCCGCCCTGCACTTCGCGTACAACTCAAGCAAATGGGTAGCGTATTCCTCGGGCTTCGCTGCCGAACCTGTGCCCTGAAATCCTACGCCGGACGAAGCGGTTCGGCCGTACCCCGTAGTCATCGCAATGAATTTCATCAGATCGAGCGCGATGTCCTCATTGCGGCGCGCACTCGCATGCAAACCCGGACCTTCATCCATAAGTCCTTCTCCTGAACCGGAAATATAAGGAAGT
>PLKR01000110.1:0-2570 GCA_003140655.1 Acidobacteriaceae bacterium
TCGCGGCGCTGGAGGGTGCATTTTACCTGGATGCGGAGGAAGTGGCCATGGTGGTCTACTACTAGGTCGTAGGGGGCGTTGTCTCCGAAGGGCTTGGCGAGGATCAGGCCTAGTTCTATGGCGCGGAGGATGAAGTGGAGTTCGGCCCATTCTCCGCGGAGTTTGGGGTGGTGGATGTAGTGGCTTTGGTTGCGATTTGGCATGTGTGGTCCTATGGGGATAACGATCCCCCTGAAAGCTGATTGTTGGTTATGTTGCTGGTGATTCTGGTACGCAGGGCGTGAATTACGGGTGTTCGAGCAATAAAAAACGCGACCCGGAGGGGTCGCGTTCACTTCTTCGATCTATGCAGTTATTATATCACAAAGCAATGGGTAATTGGGACATTTTTGCAAAAATATATTTGCCATTGAATCATAGAGATCGGTTAGGTCGGGGGTCGTTTGCCTATTGACAAGAAAAATCTCGCGGGGCGAAAGAGCTGGGAGCTGCAGGTCGGGCTGCGCTTGACCGGACAGCCGAGGCGGCTGTCCCCACATGGGCGCGGATCAGCTATTGGTCGCGGGTTAGGCGGATCCATTCTTCCATTTGATTCAGATAGTGGGCCAGGGCGCGGCGGCCTGCGGCGGTCAGGCGGTATTCCGTGCGGGGGACGCGGGCTTCGAAGTATTTCAGGCAGGAGATGTATTCGGCTTCCTCTAGTTTGCGAGCGTGGACGCTGAGGTTGCCGTCGGTGGTTTTGAGAATGCGCTTGAGGTCGTTGAAGCTGAGGCTGGCATTGGTGGCGAGAGCGCTGACGATGCCGAGGCGGATGCGCTCGTGAATCAGACGGTCGAGTTCGGGGAGTTGGAGAGCGCGGGCGGGGATGCGCTCGCGAGCCGGGGCTGCGGGTTGGGCTCCGGTTTTTGGCTTGCGGCGCTGGGCGAGGACTCTAGCCACCGTGCCTCCGGGCGATGAGAAATCCAAAGAGGATGTGGAGACCGCCGAAGCCCGTGGCCAGGAAATAGTTGGCCCACGCTGCGGGAGCGACTACGGCGAGTGCGCCCGTGGCCATGAAACACAGGCCCATGACGGGGACGATGGAGACGGAATAGGCGCCTCCGGTGATGATGCCGGCGCCGTAGAGAAGGAGCCACGCGGGTGCGAGGACGGATTCGAGGCTGGGTCTTTCGAGGCTCGCGCGCTGGAGCGAGAAAGTTAGGAGTGCGCCGGCGATGAGCGGCGGGAACAGACCGAGGGCGACCTTGCGTCCGGGTCCGGTGAAGAGTGGGAGGCCGCGGCGGTTGGCCTTCCAGCGGATGGAGAGCAAAGCTATGACGGCGGCGAGGAACGCCTCGGCCAGCCAGACTTTGAGCCACGCGGCGGAGTTTGATTGGTGCGCGGCGAGCCAGGCGGCGGCCAGCGCTGTTGCGCCGAGGATGACTTGTCCCCAGCCGGGGACGGCGGTGAAGGAGGCGGAGCGCTCCATGGTGTCGCGGATGAAGCGGAGGTCGGCGGCGGGATCGGGGGCGAGATCNNGGCGTGAAGCGGGTGGGCGACGGATGCGCGGGGCGATGGGAATGGCGGAGACGGTGGTGGCGGGGATCGGGCATGCGAGAAGATAGGGTAAGCGGACGCAGCAGCTTACGTCAAGTACTTTGTATTGAAAAGCGTATCCCTCGAAACGCCTAGCAGGCTACGGANNGCTGAAGTGGGCTCTTCCACGCTACTGCGCACCTTCATGAGTTTCTCCGCTGGGTTATAATCTGGCCACCGATGAACCTGACTTCCGGCTCCAGACTTGGTCCTTATGAGATTGTCGCCCCGCTGGGCGCGGGCGGGATGGGAGAAGTGTTTCGCGCCCGCGACACTCGCCTGAAGCGGGACGTGGCGATTAAAGTCTTGCCGCAGGCCACTTCCCTTGATCCTGAACGGCTGCGCCGTTTTGAGCAAGAGGCGCTGGCCACCGCGGCCCTGAACCATCCCAATATTTTGGCGGTGTTTGATATTGGCACGAGTGAGGGCTCGCCTTACGTGGTGTCGGAGCTACTGGAAGGCGAGACTTTGCGGGAACGCTTGCGCAGCGGATCGATCGCGGTGCGCAAGACTCTGGACTACGCTTTGCAGATTGCGCATGGACTGGCGGCGGCGCATGAAAAAGGGATTATTCATCGCGACCTGAAGCCGGAGAATTTGTTTCTCACGAAGGATGGGCGGGTCAAAATTCTGGACTTCGGGCTGGCCAAGCTGACGCAGATTGAATCGGGCGACCATATGGCCCAGGCCACCCTGACGCACGTCACAGAGGTGGGCACTGTGCTTGGGACGGCGGGATACATGTCGCCGGAGCAGGTNNCGGTGGATGCGCGTTCCGACATATTCAGCTTTGGGGCGATTCTTTACGAGATGGTGTCGGGCAAGCGGGCATTTCATCGAGACACGGCCGCGGATACGATGAGCGCGATTTTGAAGGAAGATCCTCCGGACTTTGCCGAAACCAATCGCAATGTCTCTCCGGCGCTGGAGCGGATTGTGCAGCACTGCCTGGAGAAGAATCCCGAGGCGCGGTTTCATTCCGCGAGCGATATTGC
>PLKR01000110.1:2638-8715 GCA_003140655.1 Acidobacteriaceae bacterium
GGGAACGCGCGGTTCACGCCCGATGGCAGCATTGTTTACAGCGCAGCGTGGGAGGGCGGTGAAGACCAGCTCTATATGTCGCGCACGGACGACCCGGGCTCACGGGAGCTGGGAATCAAGGATGCCGAGCTGCTTTCGATCTCCAAGGGCGGGGAACTGGCGATCCGGCTCAACACCGAGGGCTACAGCGGCTATGCGCGAAGCGGAACGCTGGCGCGGGTGCCGCTGAGCGGGGGCACACCGCGAGAGGTGCTGGACCACGTCGGAAGCGCCGACTTTGCCGCCGATGGCAACAATCTGGCAATCATCCGCTATGTTCCGGAAAACAATCACTGGCGTCTGGAGTATCCCATCGGCAAAGTGCTGTTCGACAGCATCAACTGGTTGAGTCATCCCAAGATTTCGTCGGATGGCAAGTGGATCGCCTTTGCCGACCATGAAAATCCGGGAGGCGACGACGAAGGTTCGCTCGCGGTGATTGGCGCCGACGGCAAGGAACCAGAAAGAAAACTTTCTTCCGGCTGGACGTCACTGCAGGGAATTCTGTGGTCTCCAGCGGGCGATGAGATCTGGTTTACCTGCACCAACACCGGCCAAGCTTCGAACCCGCGCGCGGTAACCCTTTCGGGCAAGCTGCGGACGATCACGAACGTGCCGGGAGGCATGTGGCTGGAAGACCTGCGGAATGGCAAGGTGCTGACAGTGATCAATCACGAGCGGCTTGGAATCCGTGGCATGGCGCCGGGAGGAAAAGAAGAGCATGAACTGGGGTGGTTCGGATGGTCCGGGTTGCGCGATATGACTCCGGACGGCCGGAAGATCCTGTTCGAAGAAGAAGGCGATGGCGGTGGACCCAATTACACTGTGTTTCTGCGCGACACGGATGGGTCGCCTCCGGCACGCATTGGCGAGGGACTCGCGATGGCGATTTCGCCGGATGGAAAATGGGCGGTCGCCAGAGCGGCCAAGGGAGGGCCACTGAACCTGATTCCGACGGGGGCGGGCGAATCAAGGCAATTGACGCACGATGCCGTGAGCTATCAGACAGCCCGGTTTCTTCCGGATGGCAAGCACCTGATCGCCTGGGGAATTGAAACGGGCCACGGCGGGCGCGACTACCTGATCGACGTGAGCAATGGCGATTCCAAGCCGGTCACTTCCGAGGGCTTCGCTGGAGTTGTAGTTTCGCCCGATGGCCGGAGCGTCGCGGTGCGCGGGCCCGATGGCAAACGAGGAATTTGGGGACTGGAAGGGGGCGGCTTTCATCCCATACCGGGGCTTGAATCGAACTACTCGATCATTGGGTGGACGCCGGATGGGCAGTCGGTGTATGTGGCTCCCATTCTGCGGGGGGCGAAGTCGTCGAAAGTCTCCCGGGTGAATATGCAGACCGGGAAGATGGAGCCGTGGAAAACCTTCGGGGAAGCAACCGGCGCGGGAGTCTCTTCCGTGGCTGCGCCTCATCTTTCAAGCGACGGGAACGCCTACGCATACCTCTACGTGCGGATACTGTCGGAGGCGTACGTGGTGACGGGATTGAAATGATGGAACTGGGGAAACTGCTGGTGGTCTTTGGGGCTGTGCTCGTTGTGGTTGGGATTGTGGTGATGTTGCTGGGGCGGATGAATTTTCCGCTAGGGCGGCTGCCGGGGGATTTTCTTTATCGCGGGAAGAGTACTACGGTTTATTTTCCGCTGGCTACTTCGGTGGTGGTTAGTGTGGTGCTTTCGATTTTGGTGTATGTGGTTAGCCGGTGGCGGCGGTAAGGGTTTTCTTTCGGATCTTCGCGGCTGGAAACGTCCACCGGGGCTAAGGCCCGCTTTCATCGAGGAGATCTAACGCGGCGCTGAAGCGCCGCTCTTCCACGGTTGTACGAACGTCATGGGTGGCGCCGCTCTTCCACGGTGACACAAGCGTTCGCGAGTAGCGGCCGAGCGTTCTTCCTTGGAGTACACTGCCCTCGATGTCTTCCATGAGCGATCAGCTCGGATTCAGGTTTACGCCGCCGGAGCGGCGGGTTTGGACTGTGCGCGGCCTGGTTGCGGCGGTGCGGACGCTGGTGGAGCGGGAGTACTGCGACGCGTGGGTGGAGGGTGAGATTTCGAACTTCCGGACGCCGGATTCGGGGCATCTTTATTTCACGCTGAAGGATGGGAACGCGCAGATCCGGGTGGTGATGTTTCGGTCGGCGGCGCGGNNGAAAGGTGCGGGAGGGTTGCAGGTTGCGTTCGAGCAACTGAAGGCGAAGCTGGAAGCGGAAGGATTGTTTGCGGCGGAACGGAAGAAAGCGATTCCGGCGCTGCCGGCGCGGATTGGGATTGTGACATCGCCACAGGCGGCGGCGCTGCGCGACATCCTGAACATTTTGCAGCGGCGGCATCACACTGCGAACGTGGTGATTTATCCGGCGCAGGTGCAGGGCGACGCGGCGGCGTTGGAAGTGGCGAACGGAGTGCGGTATTTCAATGAAATCCGCGACGACGAGACGCGCACCGTGGAAGTGATTATTGTGGGGCGCGGCGGAGGGTCGGCGGAAGATTTGGCGGCGTTCAACGACGAAGGGTTGGCGCGGACAGTGGCGGCTTCGGAGATTCCGGTGATTTCCGCGGTTGGGCACGAGACGGATTTCACGATTGTGGATTTTGTGGCGGACTTGCGGGCTCCCACGCCATCGGCGGCGGCGGAGTTGGTGATCCGGTCGCGGGTGGAAGTGGAGAATCAGACGGAGGCAGTGCGGGAACGGCTGGNNGCATGGGGCGTTCGCGCGCATGATGGACTTGATCCGGCAGCGGCAGCAGAAGGTCGACGATCTTACTTACCGGCTGGAGCGCGGCGAACGGCACGAGCTGGAATTAATGCGACGCCGTTGGGAAACGCTGGCGGCGGCGGTGCGGCATTACGACTTGCGGCGGGTGCTGGCGGGAATGCGGGGAGAACTTGGAGCGGGGACTGCGGCTTTGGCCGCGGCGATGCGGAATCAGCTCTTGCAGAATAAGGTTCGGATTGAGCGAATGGGCCGGGCCCTAGAAACGCTGTCTCCGCTGGCGATTCTGGAGCGGGGGTATGCTTTGGTGTTTGATGGCTCGGGACAGTTGGTGAAGGATGCGGCGCTGGTAAAGCCGGGGGATGAGATTCGGGCGCGGGTGGCTCGGGGAGAGATTCGGGCCACGGTGAAAAAGGCAGCCGGGAACACGCGGGGGAAAAAGGCCTGACGACCCAGCACTGCAATGCGCGCAGACCTCAGGGGCTAAAGCCCAATCAAAGGGCAGCCTTAAACGCAGGCCTGGAAGGCCTGCTCCACCCGACAACGCGAGGGTTCGATGGCGCGCGGTTTATACCCGGAACCTGACAGCCGAGGCGGCGGTCTCCACACTGGCATGAATGCTACCCGAAAACATTCTCGAATTGCCGAGTTAGAGCGCTGCATTAGAATGTAGGGTTCTGAACCCAGGGAAATTCCGCAGATGGGGAAAATGCAGTGACGCAAACGTTGGCGCCATGGTTGAGAGTGTCGTTTACGGTGCTCGACATTCTGCTGGTGGCGTTGATCATCTACGAAGTGCTGGTGATGATCCGGGGGACGCGGGCGGCGCCGATGCTGGCGGGACTGGCTGCGGTGGCGGCGGCGTTCTACCTGGCGCGGATCGGCGAGCTGGTTACGTTGAACTGGCTGGTGAGCCATCTGCTGCCCTATGTGGTGTTTGCGTTGATTGTCGTGTTTCAGTCGGAGATCCGGCACGTGCTGTCGGACGTGGGGAGGCGGGTAAGCTTTCTGCGGGGATCGGCGGTGGAGGGGGATTCGTACGACGACATTGTGCTGGCGGCGAATTTATTTTCGCAGCATCAGACGGGCGCATTGATCGTGATCGAGCGCGAGATTGGATTGCGCACTTATATCGAGAGTGGCGTCGCGATGGATGCGCGGCTCTCCTACGATCTGCTGGCCACGATCTTCCGGCCGAGCGCACCGTTGCACGATGGAGCGGTGATCATCCAGAAGGACCGGCTGGCGGCGGCGGCATGCTTTCTGCCGCTGTCAATGAATCCGGTGCTGTCGACGCAGATGGGGACACGGCACCGGGCGGGCATCGGCATCACGGAGGAGACGGATGCGATCGCCGTGATAGTTTCGGAGGAAACGGGCGCGATCAGCATGGCGGTGGGGGGCAAGATCGAAAGGGATCTGACGGTAGAACAATTGCGGGAGTTGTTGAGCATGGAACTGAGGCGGTATATGGCGCCGGTGGCATTGCCGACGGTTGGGCCACAGAGCGAGGAATCGGATGAAGCGCAGGAATCGCCGCTGCGGGCGGGCGGGCAGATGAGTGCTGACGAAGAGTCTACGCCGGAGACGGAGCGCCCGCTATGATTAGCTTTTTGCGGCGCTGGGTGCTGCACAACTTCTGGCTGAAGGTTTTGTCGCTGGTGCTCGCGACGGGGCTGTGGTGGTGGATTTCGCCGGATCAGGAACCGGCGGAAGTAGCGGTGCGAGTGCCGATTGAGTTTCAGCACGTGCCACCGGAGCTGGAGATCAGCTCGGTCACGATTCCCGATGCACAAATCCGGGTGCGCGGGCCGGAGCGGTTGATCCGGGAACTGCGGTCGACGGACATCCACGCAGAGCTTGAACTGGGAGACGCCAAGCCGGGCGAGCGAACGTTTGATTTGACGGCACATCAGATTCGCCACCAACGCGATTTGACGATAGTGCAGGTAGTGCCGGGGCAAGTGCATCTCAGTTTTGATACGCGGCTGACGCGCGAGGTGGAGATCCACGCGCGGGTGACGGGGAACTTTGCAGCGGGGCAACAGATCGGCAAGGTGCTGGTGGATCCGGAGAACATCACGATCACAGGACCGCGGAATCATGTGGAAATGGTGGGCGCGGCCACGACTGATCCGGTGGACGCTACGGGAACGAGGACCACGGCAACTTTTGTAACCAATGTGTACGTGCCGGATGCGCTGGTGCAGGTGGTGCAGCCGACGCCGGTACGAGTGACGGTGATCATGGAAAAGAGTACGCCGGCGGCGAGCGGGCATTGAACTGCAAGCCATCTCATGAATCGGTGATTGGACATGAGGGCGATCCTCAGGGGCTAAAGCCCAGTCTGAAGGGATGCCTTCCATGCAGGCCTAGAAGACCTGCTCCACCGACTTCCTCTTTCCAAAACTATTTATGAAAATAGTATCGTAGTTGTCATTTATCATCCTCGGTTGGATATTTCAGGCTCGGTCGGTCACTTTAATTTCGACATCCGGCGCTTCTTAGGAACCCGCACAATCTATGAGCACTCAGAGCAGACAATTGTTTGGCACGGACGGGATACGGGGCGTGGCCGGCGAATTTCCGCTGACTAATGAAAGCACGTATCTGATCGGGCGCGCGCTGGGACACGATCTGGTTCGCGGGAAACCAAGGGCGCAGGCGGTGATGGGGCAAGACACGCGCGAATCGAGTTGGTGGATTGCGGACCGCGTGGCGGCGGGGCTGGCGGCGGTGGGCGTGGACGTGCACAGCGCGGGCGTGATCACGACGCCNNGATAACGGGATCAAAGTTTTCTCCGGGGATGGATTCAAACTGACGGATGAGCGGGAAGTGGCGATCGAAAAAGAAATCTTCGCGTTATTGGCGAAACCGGGGGCGGCGGACGATACCGCGATGAAAGTTGCCGGACCGTCTTTGCCGGGAGAGACGGTGCTGCGAAAGGCATACATCGAGTCGCTGGCGGACAGCGTGTCTTCGGACTTGAGCGGGATGCGGGTGCTGGTGGACTGCGCTAACGGAGCGGCTACAGCGGAGGCTCCGGAATTGTTTCGCAGTTTGCGAATCCAGGCTACGTTTGCTCATGTGACGCCGGATGGGAAAAATATTAATGAAGGGTGCGGAGCGCTGCATCCGGAGACTTTAGGTAAGACCGTGGCTGCGTCGGGCGGGGCGTTTGATCTGGGCGTTACGTTTGACGGCGATGCCGACCGGGCTCTGTTTTGCGATGGCGCGGGCCGCGTGGTGAATGGGGATGGAGTGCTGCTGCTAACGGCGCGCGATCTGCAGGAGCGGGGTAAATTGACTGGG
>PLKR01000621.1:0-619 GCA_003140655.1 Acidobacteriaceae bacterium
AAAACTGTAGTAGTTCCATGTTAAAAATGCGGCAGAACGGATCATAACGGTAGGAATTGGAGTTCTTGTAAGCGGTTGAAGAATCAAGTAGAGTAGAGAATTTTCATAACGGTTCAGAACCCACTGTGGAACTCAAAATCCGCCGGGCTTCGGCCACTCGCCGACGTTTCCCACAATCCCGTTTCCGGACAACTTCCGGTTCCGGAGAATTCGCCCCGATCATGGGCGAGATGGCGACTTATCAGAAACAGGTGAGGGGGTGAGAACAGGATGGGACGGAATATGCACTCCGCTGGGCCATTGCGCCCGGAGCAGCGCGCTGACAGTGAGCCCGAGCGGAAGGAAGCGGAGGAATCTAGTGCGGCCAAATCTCCTGCCACTACTTTCTCTGCGAATCCTGAATGAGCACCAGGTCTGACGGTGAATCCCCCCGTACTAAAGCCAGACTCTTGCCGTCAGGCGACCATTGATACCAGTAGATTTTCAGCGCGGTGAAGTTCGTCAGCAGCCGGCCGGGACCGCCGTCGAGGGGTTGCACCCACAGATTGTCCACTCCCTTTTCGCGGATCGGGTAGACGATCCCCTTGCCGTCTGGGCCGAAGCGCAGCAACCCATGATG
>PLKR01000621.1:640-3900 GCA_003140655.1 Acidobacteriaceae bacterium
TCGATTGGGACCTTCATGTAGACAGAAGCGACAGTGTCGAGATAGAAAATTGTCTTCCCATCGGGCGAGCACATGGGGTACAGATCCCGCTTCCCTTCGGTGACGCGGCGCAAGCCCGTGCCATCGGCCTCGCTCCGCCAGACACTTACGCTCCGGGTTTTCATCATTCCCCGCGCGAAGACTACATGACCGTCGCTGCACCCGCTCGGCTGCATCGCTGAGGAGTCCCTTTCGTTGCCAATTTCGCCTTTGATTTCACCGTCAATGTTCATTACACGAATAGACGGGTACTGCTCGACCAGCAGGTAACCATCGCTGGCCCACGAGATGGCGGGTACGGGGTCTCCAGAAGTAATCTGTTTGGCGTCGGAGTAATCGGCTTTCTGGCCCGAACTGACGTAAACGTCGCGCACCGACTGCTGCATCAGAGTTGCAATGGTTTTTCCGTCGGATGACACGCTCAGCGTCGCATAGTCATTGGTGTCGGCGGTAATGGGACGAAACTTCCCCTCCGGATAACTGACCAATCCAACCTGTTGCCGATTGAAGTTAGTGTCTGCACTTTGCACGATTACTGCCAGCGCGCTCCCATCGGGCAGCCAGGACACTTTGTTGATAAAAGTGAACGGAGGCTTGGAGATCGTCCTCTGCTTGCCGGTCTCTGGATCGATCGTAATGACGGAACTCAAGCTATCGCCGGTCTGATCAATGATCGCGGCGGCGACTGTTTTCCCATCCGGCGACCAGGCTGCATCGACAGCGACGTGGGCCATGGGTCCGCTGAAGATGCTTTTCTCGTCCCCTCCGTCGGCATTCGCGATGATGAGATGGTACTTGCCCGGATCGGGATCGTTGGCGCGCAGGAAAACAAAGCGTTGCCCGTCGTGAGAAAAGCTGGGATTCGAGTCGATATCCTTGACCAGCAACTGAGGAGTCCCGCCCAGCACGGGAATGCGGTAAAGATCATACTCCTGCGATGCCGGGCCGCTGGCCAACAATGTGTGCGAATAATAAATATGGCTGCCATCCGGGGAAAATCGCAGCGCGGAGTATGCGACATGCTGCGGCGGAATAATCTGCACATTACTCTCGCTAGAGAGGTGGCGCAGCCAAAGCGACTCGTTGCCCTCGGTATTCAATACATAGGCAAGATAATTTCCGTCGGGAGACATGGCGCCGATCTTCGCATTGTGGGTGCCGCTGACTTTGGCGACCTTGATGCTCTGAAAGGGCTGACGCCGCGTAGCGAAAAATAAACTGTAGACGCCGAATCCCGCCGCGGCCACCAGCAGCAACACGACTACCACGATCGCTCCCAGGCCGGTGCGATGTTGCCGCGCCGCGGCCGCCAGCACGGAACCGCTGGAAGCGCGCTCGCTCGGCGCGACAGGCACACCAGCGCGGGAAACCCGAACGGAGCCTGATTCCTGCGCCGGCTCCCGGCCCGATTCCGTGTCGCGCCGCAAACGCTTCAGATCGCTGACCAGTTCCGCGGCCGATTGATAACGCAGATCGCGGTCTTTCTCCAGCGACTTGCAGATGACGTCTTCCAGCCTCGGTGGAAGATTGGGATTCAAGCGCAGCGGCGGGACGGGCGTCCGGTTCAGTATGCCGTCGAAGATGGTGGCCGCTGTGTCGCCCGCAAAGGGCAACGTCCCAGTCGCCATTTCGTACAGCACCGTCCCGAAGGAGAAAAGGTCCGTGCGCGAATCGAGGTCTTTGCCCTTTGCCTGCTCCGGCGACATATACACGACTGTGCCCACTGCTGTGCCCGGACTGGTAAGGAACTCATGGCTGTCGGAGATGGTCGCTGCGGTCGCGCCGTCAGAAATTTCTTTCGTCAGCGGCTCGACCTTGGCCAACCCGAAGTCGAGGATTTTCGCGTGCCCGCGCTTGGTGACGAAAATGTTTGCGGGCTTGATGTCGCGATGCACAATGCCCCCGGCGTGCGCGGCATCGAGCGCATCTGCAACCTCTATTGCCAACGAAAGCAGGACTTCAGTTTCCAGCGGACGGCCGCCGATACGGTGCTTCAGCGTCACGCCGTCCAAATACTCCATGACAATGAACGTGTGGCCGTCCTGCTCGTCAATCTCATGAATCGTGCAAATATTGGGATGATTGAGGGCTGACGCCGCCTTCGCCTCGCGCCGAAAACGGGCGAGGGCCTGCGGATCTCTGGCCACTTCGTCCGGCAGGAATTTCAACGCGACAAATCGATCGAGTTTCGTGTCCTCGGCCTTGTAGACAACGCCCATACCGCCGCCGCCCAGTTTTTCGACGATGCGATAGTGCGAGATGGTTTGGCCGATCATTCGGAAGGTGACTCGGTTTTCGTTCGCTTCATATACGGACGCCGCATCCGCCAGTCAACGAATGACGCCGGTTATGTTCATTGAAGGCAAATTGCTACTACCAGGATTTCCTCGCCCTCTGGAGAGACGCCGACCCCGAGCGCGTGTTCACTGAGAGCTGCGAGTCTCGCCTGCCCGCTACGTTCTTGAGGTGCGTATTGAAGCCGCGCCAACGGATGTTGGAGCGAACCGTGCTTTCAGCGCACGTTGCGAACGACCCCACTCAGCTCTCGCCCCCAGCTCCAGGGTCCTGAAAGGTGCGTGTAATTGCTGCAAGATTCGTACCCTGCCAACTGGCAAGTGCCGATGACTCCCCAGAAGTCGGCTTGTGGGAAGTTTGCATTGCCACGGTGCGATTCTAAGCGTTCGGTCTGCATTCGTGCAAGGAAGCTGCTGTGATAAAAACGTGATAGTTCCACGTTCATAGTGGGGCANNGTAGTTCTGGAAAAAGGTTTAAGAATCAGGTAGAGTGGAGAATTTTCATAACGGGTCAAAACACACTATGTGATCTTCAAAACCGCGGGGCAAGGCACCGCCCCGTGGGGCCCGGCTCCGCCGCTCCCAACGGGGCGTTCTCTGGTGTCCAGAAATCTTGACCTGGGACTTACGGCGATTCCGGGGGCATCGTCGGCACTGGTTCCGGTTGGATGATGGGCAAACCGGAGCTTGTTCCGGGCCAGAAGTCGCCTCGGCCTATTTCCGCAGATCGTGGATTGCAGTAGGAAGCGGCCCATGTTGGTTTAGGCTCAATGTTGAGAGGAAGGAGCATCGATGGAATCATTCACTTGCGGCTGCTGCGGAAAAGCCTTTTGGGCCGGTGAGGCTAAGAGCCCATTTCCGGTTGAGTTCGTCTGGCTGCTTGCGGCGTGTGACGCAATCAGCGGCTCGGAACTCGGTCAATGAGT
>PLKR01000433.1 GCA_003140655.1 Acidobacteriaceae bacterium
TGTAATCGCGATATTTCGCCACTTACGCTTCTGATATACGGCCAACTCCACGGCTTTCAGTGACTTGCCCTTGCATGCCCACACCGCAACAACTTGCAGATTGACAGGGCTATAACCGCATTTGGGGGTCACGGGTGCAGCAAGCCAGAATACTCCCCGAAAATTTGGACCTTTTTCCGCGACTTCTTCGCGTTACTAGGTAGAGGCCGAGTTTGGAGCAGATGGCGGCCCATGCAACGTTCGCAAATTCTCAAAAAGGAGATACTCCCGTGGAGCATCATCGTTCTGCCGTAGTTGGATCCTTGTCGTTGGCAAGCCTGGCAGGAACAACCCTAAAAGTGTGCAATTTTCTGCATCTTGACAGCACTGGGTTGGGTGATAGCGTCCGCACTCTCTCGCCTGCGGTTGTCTCGCGAATCTCAACGCAAACTCAGTTCAAAGAAATGTTTAGCAAACTAACTTCAAGGAGGTTCTATGGTTCGCACTAGCGTTTGGTTATGCACGTTTTTTTCACTCATGGTCGTATCTTTGCTCGCGGGCGTCGGTCCAGCTAATGCGGCCACCGCCACGGCCATCAAGTCCAAGAGCCAAGAAGTAGTGCTCATGCCCGGCCAAAGTATTACCCTTTCAGTACCCTGCGGAACAGCGCCTGGATGCGGCACGAATGGGTTTGCTTTGTTTGATGCCAACGTCAATTTATCTATTCAGGTCGTGCAGTGCGGCCTTGCGACGGGAGACAGTTGTAGTGTTGACGTTACCGGGTTCTTCGGCACACAGGCCGCAGGATCGGGGGGATCTTTCAACTTCAGTTTTCCGTTTGGGAATTTGACTGGTGTAAACAAGCAGGTTGCGTTTACAGGGTACTCCACGATAATCAATAACCCGTCAAGCGCTCAGGACCAGGTAACCGTCACAATCTCCTGGACTGCCGTATACGACCCGCAAGAATAGAAGAAGGGCGAATCGGGCTGACTACATTCCCATCTGGACTAACAGCACGACGCTGGGGGAACTCCCTGTTATTCCAGTTGGGTACGGGACTGGCGGCTTCGGTATTCAACAGCGAGCTTCGGGCTACACGCGAGACTCTGCAGAAAGTAAAGGCGCTAGTAGCCGCAACCCAGTCTACCTTGGTGGCGGCGAAGTGAACGCAGTGAGTCAACCAGCACAGAATGGCCGCTCGGTCTCGGGCGGCTTTTCTTTTGCATCAGGCATAAGGGTGGAGGAAACTTACACGATTCTTGGAATATCCGGAACTTGAACTGAGCAATAACCTTGCGGAAAATTCAATGCGTCCCGTGGCTCTTGGTCGAAAGAATTGGATACACATAGGCAGTCCACAGGCGGGACCGAAGGTCGCGGCGATTTTCTCGGTCGTGGAAAGCTGCCGACGGTTGAAACTGCCAGTGCGCGACTATTTGGCCGCAGTTCTCCACGGGCTTGCCGATCTCTCGATCCAGTGCCTCCCACACCTTACTCCCGCTGCGTGAGTCGCCCAGCATTCATAGACTCAAACGACCGGTTTGTTGGCGCGGAGGCCATGTGTTTGGCTGCTTGTCGTGCAGCACTTGCCTTCCGTGCGATAAGCTCGAAACCCTTTGAGCGCGCGGTTTCTTCCGTTTCCTCAAGCCGTTTGCGACCCATGTCCGAGTTTCTCTTTTGCATCTGAACCTCGCCCAAGGCGAGAGAGGCCTCGAGATGCAATCGGAGGAGTCCGAGTCTCTCGGTCTGACTGAGTGCCTGCCGGGCAGCGTTTTCGGCGGCGATGATATTTTTCGCAGATGCCACTACGTAGGCGTGATCAAGAGCTAGAGAAAGCCGACTGAGCACATCCGGACTCTTTTTCGATAACTCCAGTGCTTTTGCAATGTCTTTATTCGCCTCACCTATTTCGCCTTGTTCAAGGAGCGATCTCGAGAGCAATCCCTCCGCATAAATCTCTTGGTCTGGTTCTTTTTGCGCTTCAAATTCGTGCAGAGCCGCCCGAGCGAGTTGTTCCGCATCACTTGCTCGCCCGGAGTCAAAGTCCAAGCCGGCAAGTGCCAGTTGAGTTTCAGCGGCGCTGCTCTTTTCCCCCAGTTGCAGCTGAATAGAGAGCGCCTCTTGATAAGTATTCCGTGCTTTGTCCAACTCGGCCTTTTCTTTAAGGACTTTTCCCTCATCAACCAGTGTCAATGCGTAGTAACTCTTTTCGCCGATCTCCTTCTGGATCGCCAATGCTTGCTGATACATTCCGTGCGCTCCCGCCAGATCTCCCTTCTCTGTCATTACTTCGCCGATCGCCGTAAAGGCAAGCGCGGCCGAACTCCTATCTCCCAACTCGTTGGACAATCTCAACGTATCTTGAAAATGCGCGATTGCCTCCTGTAATTTCCCCTGCGCGCGGAGAAGCATGCCGGTATTGCCTGTCGCCATCGCGATTCCAGTCTTGTAACCTGCTACTCGATAGTTTTCCAACGACTCGTCATACAGCTTGCGGCCCATCGCGAAGTCTCCGCGTTTTACGCAAATCATGCCAAGATTGAGCAGTTCGCTACCGCTCGCCCTTTTGTCGCCAACCCCTCGCAGAATGGCCAGAGCTTCGCGGTAAAGCTTCTCGGCCGATATCAGGTCGCCTTGATTGAGCGGGACTTCTGCCATGCTGTGCAAAGAACGCGCCATGCCCGCGCGATCCCCAGCTTCCGCAAAGATACGCACCGCTTCTTCACAAACAGTTTTTGCCTTTTCGTTCTCCCCCAGATTAGCGAGTGCACGACATTCCGAGTTCCGTGCCCGGGCCACCAGCAACTTGGCGTCTTGTTGAGCTCCCTTGGCCGCGGCACGCTCTGCTGAATCTCGGCGCAGGGTGTCGTCTTCAAGTGAAGCAGCTGCCTCCGAGATTGCCAAATCGATGCGGGGATCGTCTTTCGCATGCGCACTCACTCGGGCTAGCGTTGCCAGCGTGCTTAGAGCGTCTTTGCCCTTTCCTCCTGAGCTTTGAGCACGGGCGAGTGCCAATCCGTACTCCAAGCTATCGGGAAATAGGTTGCACAAAGTTGAGTATGTTTCGATGGCTTTTGGCCAGTTCTTGCTGGTCTCGTAGTAGAGGGCTTCCACCCGCAAGTGGTCCTCGCGGGACAGTTGGCCGGAGGCATCCAACGCCAGTTTCGCCTCCTGCTGCGCCTTAGAGTCATAGCCTAAGGTCAGCCAAACTGCGGCTAGCGCCGAGTGAGCGAGAGGATAGGGAGGGTCGGCAGCAACGGCTCGAGCCACCAGGTCTCGAGCAGACAGCACATCAAAAGTTCGAAGCTTCGCTAGTCCTTGGGAGTACAAACGGATAGCTTCCGGATTGGAGGCGACCGATGCCTCGATTTCCTGGGATTCGAGTGGCGAGACCTTCGATAGACTAATTCGCTCCCGCAAACGAGCGCCAGTTCGTAAGACCACATCGAGTAATTGTGCCTCGTTGCCGGTCTCCGAGACCGTCGCGATGGTGGTTCCCTTGGCTGCGTCCTGGATGCGAAGGTCGAGGCGGATATTCCCGTCCCCCGCCTTCCCCGAGTCGAGATAAGAACCGAGAATGGCGAAATCGTTGCCCAAATTCTTGCTGAGTTTCTTCAGGTTCTCGGGGGCAATGCTTTCTGCGTCGGGAAGACTGAGGTCGATCTTGGTTCGCTCGACGATCTCGTTTGGTATAGTGCGCAGCTCTTCACCTGCCGCAAGATCGGTAGCCAATACTTCCGACAAGGCGGTTGAAAGCCACGCTTTGTCCTGGCGACCGGAAAGATTCTTGAAGCCTAAGATGGCGACGGAATGCCGCGCTGGAACCCGAGCGTTCCCGGCGTCCGGCACGCTGGCCTTTTGCTGTGAAACCCTGTGCGCTTCCCAAGTCGCTATGCCCGCCATGATGCAAAGAACTACCAAAGCCGCCGCCAACGATTCCTTGTGCCGGTGAAGGAATCTTCCGCTACGATAGGCGACGGTGGATTTGCGGGCCCGGACAGGCCTGCCCGTCAGATAGCGCTCGANNGCAAGCCGCGCTGGTTGCTCACCCCCTCCGGAGTAATTGCAATGCGTTCGTCGCCATCGCTGGATACCTTCTCTTCTTTCCTGTTAATGACGGCGCTCGGTCTCTCGGGTTCGCCTTCGCAAACCAGCCGCTCCATTTCCAAAAGAGACTGGTTCGCAGAGCGATACGGCCGATGGCCGGTCAGCAATTCAAAGAGCACTATCCCCAGCGAATAGACATCGGTTGCGGTCGTGACCGACTGCCCGCGAATCTGCTCTGGGCTTGCGTATTCCGGGGTCATGGGACGCCAGTCAGTTCGAGTGACCAGCGCAGTTTGGAAGCACTCGGGATTCAGCAGTTTGGCGATGCCAAAGTCCAGAAGTCGTGGTTCGCCGGTCTTTGAGATGAGGATATTGGAAGGCTTTAGATCGCGATGAATTACCAGCTTTTCGTGCGCACACTGCACCGCGGAACAGACTTCGCGAAAAAGCCGCAGTCGGTCGTCGATGCAGAGCTTGTTAAGATCGCAATACTGGTCGATGGGCAGACCTTCCACATACTCCATCACCAGATACGGGGAACCATCCTCGCTGCTGCCGCCGTCGAGGAGTTTCACAATGTTCGAATGGTCCAGTGCTGCGAGCGTCTGACGCTCGTTAAGAAAACGTTGAAGGACCTGTTCGCTGCCGATTCCCGGCTTGACCATTTTTATCGCAACTTGTTTGCGATAGTTCTGGTCGGCGCGCTCGCCCAAATAAACCACCGCCATGCCGCCCTGCCCAATCTCGCGGATAACGCGGTACGCCCCGATTCTTCTTCCCGCTATCGCACGCGACTGTACGGACAGCAAATCGGCGGCTGGGCAATCCTCAAGAAAGGTGGCGGCGCCATCGAAGTTCGACAGCAGCGATTCTATTTCGATCTGCAGTGAGTCATCGCCGGCGCAGGCTTGGCGCAAGAAACTGCTTCTCTTCTCGGGGTCATGCTCTAGGGCCAACGCGAACAGCTCTTTTACCTGGTCCCATTTTTCAGTCATCTTTCTGTTCGCCCCTTCGTAGCTCACGCGTCAACCAGGCCTTGGACAAGTTCCAGTTGCGCTTAACCGTGGTGCGGGAAACTCCCAGGACTCCGGCAGCCTCGTCAATGCCCAAACCGCCGAAAAAACGCAACTCCACAAGTTGAGCTTGCTGAGGGTCGAGTTTGGCCAGACGCGTGAGAGCTTCATCGAGTGCAATGACATCTGCCGCTTTCCCCTTGGAAACGCCCGCCGCTTCTGCCAGGAAAACCTTCTCAAAGCCCTTGCCGCGCTTTTGGGCGTCATGGCCGCGATTGTAGTCAACCAGGATACGTCGCATTAGCTGTGCCGCGACGCCCATGAACTGCTCCCGATTTTTCCAGTGAACTTCTCTCTGATCGGCTAATCGAAGATAGGCCTCATGCACCAGTGCGGTGGTTTGCAAGGTGTGATCGCTGCGCTCCCGCCGCATGTAACTAGACGCCAATTTCCGCAGTTCTGAATAGAGCAGTACGACCAACTCGGCTGCTGCCTTGTCGTTGCTGACATCGAGTTCACCCAGGAGAGTGCCTACATCTATTGGCGCATCCATAACGACCTCGAATCCGATGACCGGAACCGCTGCGGCATGAATGGACACTGGAGTCGCTACTGCTCGAACTTAGAAGTATCGAAAAAATGAAAGCGAGGGGGAGTTCGACCTGAGCTCGCAAACCAGACCAATCGCGACTTCTGCAGCCCCGAAGTATATACCTAGTCGAACACCACACCAATGGAATTTGCGCCTTTGTTTTCTGCGATTTGGATCTTGTTGGCACCCGCAAGGAGAAGACCTAGATGCGTAAAACACCTTCGGAGTAAGGTTCATTCGCGAGTTGCACGAAGAACTCATAACGAGCGATAGGCGATATCGAGATAGCGCAAAGCGTTCCGAGAACCGGACTGGGCTGCTTGCAGAGTGGCACGCCCACGACCCAGTCAATGAGTTCTATAAAAAG
>PLKR01000291.1:0-16636 GCA_003140655.1 Acidobacteriaceae bacterium
AATCTTCCAGATATCAAGATCGAATCAGCAAGGAAGGAGATCCCTATCTGAGAACCTTGCTGGTGCGGGGAGCCGCTCCGGTAATCCTCGCCGCGAATCCGCGAAAAATCAAAGACATTGCAGTTGACATCCGTGCTGGTGCTACATAACCTATCTACTATTTTGGGCCGTACCCCCCCGTCGGCATTCTCGGGTTGTTGTTTTTCGTCCATCGGAGACCGTTATATGGCGCCCACTCGTCTTGCGCATTTTTTTGCCTATCTCTTTCTCTTCGCTTCCACCTTCACAATCCTGACTCAGGCTCAAGAGAGCGATTCCCGTTCCACAACGGCCGACGCGAAGCGAGATCGGGATAAAGATCGTGAAAAAGACTTTGAGAAGGGCGAAGACGGGAGCTTCATGCGCAAGAGGGCGGACTGGTTCTATCACCAGCGCGCCTATCCGCATAATCACATTCCGTCCGGCGCTCGCTTGAGGGCTCTGCACCAATTGGATGTCAGGCTGGCTGCGGAGGCGGCGGCGAGATCGCGTGGGAGCGACGGTCGAGCTATGGCGTCGCCGCAGGCTCCGAGCTGGACGGCGATTGGACCTCAACCGGTAGATGCTTTTGGCTTGGTCAGTTCAGGGCGCGTCACGGCGGTTGCGGTAGATCCGACAAATAACAATGTGGTCTATACGGGAGCGGCCGACGGCGGAATTTGGAAGACCACGGATGGCGGCAACACCTGGACGGCTCTTACCGACCAGCAAGCCTCCCTTGCGACCGGGTCCATCGCAATTGATCCGGAGAATCACCTCACCATTTACGTTGGCACCGGCGAATTGAATAACGCTGGAGATAGTTATTACGGCGCGGGCATTCTGAAATCGACCGACGGCGGCAACACCTGGACGCAGATCCCCGGGCCCTTCGCGGGGGGTAGTGGTGGCGGGTCGCGAGTCGGTGGCTTGGCCGTTCATCCATCAAACTCCAATATCGTTCTCGCGGCCGTCGGTTACGGAGGACCGAACAACTGGGGAGTATTCCGCTCCTCCGATGGAGGTAACACCTGGACCAACGTTTATTTCAACGGCGACCAGGCTTATAACGTGATCTTCAATCCAACCAACGGCAACGTTGCCTACGCTTCTATCGATACAGATGGCGTGATCGTCTCGAATGATGGAGGCCAAACCTGGAGTCCAGCGAACGGCACTGGGGCAAACGTCCTGCCAACTGGAAGCTCTACGGAGCGCGTTGCGCTCACCATGGATCCGAACAATCCTTCGACGCTTTATGCCGGAATTGCGAACACTCCGTTCGGCGGCCCGGGCACACTGTATGGCCTGTATAAAACGACCGATGGCGGCACCAACTGGATTCAGCTTACGAATGCGCCAAATTACTGTGGTGGCCAGTGCTGGTACGACAATGTGATCGCGGTTGCGCCGGGGAATTCCAATGCCGTGTTCGCCGGAGGTTCAGGCTGGGAAAACCAACTCTACCAATCACTGGATGGCGGCAATACCTGGGCTCTCACCGGCCCGGGGAACAACAGCACCATCCATCCCGACCTGCACGCTCTGGCCTTTACCTCGGACGGCACGATTCTCTACATCGGCAATGACGGCGGAATGTATAGCACGACGCAGATCGGCGTCGCCGTGACGACGGTGACGTCGCTAAACGCGGGAACTGGTCCCGGCACGGGGCTGGGCACGCTGCAGTTCTATCCCGGGCCAGCCATTCATCCGACCAACACGAACATTGGATTTGGCGGAACGCAAGACAACGGAAGCATGATGTATTCCGGCTCGCTCACCTGGAACGGCGGCGGCGCTTGCGGCGATGGCGCGCGCAACCTGATTGATTCCGCGAACCCGGACAATGTTTATGAGAGTTGTGTCGAGCTGAGTGTTTGGAAGTCGACCGACGGCGGCAGCGCCGATAGCTTCAATCAGGTACAGAACGGCCTCGACCCGAACGGCACCGACAGTGTGAATTGGGTCGCGCCCTTCACCATGGACCCCAGCAATACGCAGAACCTTTATTTCGGCACCAACTTTGTTTACCAGACGACCAACGGCGCCGGTTCATGGACCGCGATCTCACCCGACTTCACCAGCGGAACTGGAAATTTAAACGCGCTCGCCGTTTCGCCCGTCAGATCGAACACCGTCTATGCGGGAGCGAACGGCAGTAGCGGACCGTTAGTATATGTCAGTACGAATGCTCTCTTCGGCACCGGCGCGACTTGGTCAAACATCACCGACAGTTTTTTCCCCAACCGCTATCTCAATGTCATCGCCGCCAGCCCGAACTCCTCCACCACCGCCTATGTTGGCCTCTCCGGGTTCACCGGCTTCGGCGACAATCTCGGACACATCTTCATGACCAAGAACGCCGGCTCGAGTTGGTCTGACATCAGTGGCGATCTTCCCAACGTTCCCGTCAATGACATTTCCGTGGATCCCGACATAGCCAACACAATATTCGTCGCCACTGACATCGGAGTCTTCTACACCACAAATCTGGGCGTAAGCTGGGGCACGATGGTCACGAGCCTGCCGCGAGCGACGGTTACCGGTCTGACGTATCAGCATCAAACTCAAACACTTTGGGCGGGGACGCACGGACGCGGCATGTGGTCGGCGAGCGTGGGTTCACTGGTACCTGTGCCCGGCATTAGTTCGATTTCGCCGACAAGCGCCATCGCCGGAGCTTCGCCGTTCACGCTCACGGTAAGCGGACCGGCATTCAATTCGTCTTCGGTGGTGCAGTGGAATGGCTCCGATCTCAGCACGAGTTTTGTGAGCTCAACTCAGATCACGGCACAGGTACCAGCCGACGATCTCCTCACTGGCGGGACGATTCCGGTCACGGTCGTGAATCCAGGCAGCTCGGTTTCGAACCCAGCGACGTTTACTATCGACAACCCCGTGCCAGGCCTGACTTCACTTTCTCCGAACAACGCAGGCGTTGGCGGCCCGGCATTCACCTTGACCGTGAAGGGAATGAATTTCGTGAATGGAACGACCGTGTTGTGGAAAGGCTCGGCGCGCACGACGAGCTTTGTCAGTTCCACGCAAGTCACTGCGACCATCAACGCGTCCGATATCGCCAAGACAGGCACTTATCCCATCAGCCTCTCGAACCCGACACCCGGCGGAGGCACGTCCCACACTTTGCCCTTCACGGTGAGCAACCCGGTGCCAACACTTGCTTCGTTGTCGCCGCCCACGAAGCTCGTGGGATCCAAGTCTTTCACCTTGACCGTAAACGGATCAAACTTCGTTAAAGGCGCCACTGTGAACTGGAACGGTTCGGCCCTGAGCACGGCTTTCAAAACCAGCAGCGAACTGATGGCCTCGGTTCCCGCTGCGGACCTGACAACCGCCGGAACGTTCGCCATCACCGCGACCAACCCCAGTCCAGGTGGTGGAGTGTCGGGTTCGCTGGCTTTTGTAGTGGATAACCCCAAGCCAACCATCACCTCGCTCGCGCCGAGCAGCGCACTCGCAGGCGGCGCTGCGTTCACGCTGACCGTTAATGGCGCGAATTTCGTTAGCACGTCAGTGGCGAATTGGGCCGGATCTCCTCGCGCCACGACTTATGTGAGCGCAACCAAAATCACGGCCACCATCAACGCCTCCGACATAGCTAAAGCCGGAACGTTCAAAGTTACCGTGACGAATCCCACGCCCGGAGGCGGCGCCTCGGCAGCTTCCAGCTTCGCTGTCAACAATCCGGTGCCAACGCTGATCAAGATCTCGCCGAACTCAGCCGAGCACGGAGGCGCCTCCTTCACTCTCACCGCCGCCGGTAGCAACTATGTGTCTGCTTCCATTATTGAGTGGAAGGGAACCAAACTAACCACGACTTTTGTCAACAGCACGACCCTGACTGCAACCGTGCCCAGCGCCGACATCAAGACCGCAGGCACGGCAACCGTAACCGTTGTTAACCCAACGCCTGGGGGCGGAACGAGCGCTGGGCAGACGTTTACCATCGAATAAGGGTTAAGGCCGGAGCGACGAAGGCTAAACGAAGCTTCGAGCGGAATCATTTGCGTAGGCTCCGCTGTTCTTTGCTGGGTGAGTTCTGCTGTTCCCTGTGTCGCGGCGGGCGAGGCAACGATCGCCGCGTCTACTCCGACTGGGAGTGGCGCGGGCGAATGCCTTGACCGGGGCGGCACTCCGGACTAGTCTGCCTGGAGATCTGGCTACGGGGGCAGACACATCTGCCTGGCTTTGGGAATACAGTGCCCCGTTCCGCCGCATTGTGGGCGGTTTGTCGGCAACTCTTACCTTGGGATACTTTGGGTTTGCCCGTCACTCGGGAGCAATCCGAAGACTTTGTTTCTTTCAAGGGCAGAGTGAGTGGAACCAGCAGTGCGATCATAGCGCGGCCTGCGTACTACTGGTCGAGAATCAGTGGTGGTGACGTACCGAGGGTTAATAGGATGAAGAAGAAAGCGGCCGCGGCAACCAGGCCAACTCTAACCAGCACTGCCAGGAATACAAGCACGAACAGGACGGTGAGAGCAAAACCCAGTGGAGTGGTTCCGTTCGAGATCTGAACGATTCTATCGATGGCCAGATTTTGAGCAGAGAACGCCTCGTTCCCCAAAACGCGGTCCGAAACGATGAAGGAACTCGGACTCAAATTTGCAATTCCGATGTTTTTCTTCGAGGGAACGGAAGATTTCACCACACCGACGGAGCTTGCCCGGAAATATCTCGAGCGATTCAAGCACCGCGAAAAGAATTTGTGCCGATTTCTGGAGGCCACTTTGCAGTGTTTATGAACTCGGATCAGTTTCTCAGGGAACTTGTCGCGCATGTTCTGCCGATTGCGGCCAGCCGAATTTTTGCAGTTGATCTTTCTTTGAAAGTCCGGCGTCGCCGATCGATAGCACTCAAAACCCCATCACCGGGTCAATGAGTGCTATGGCGACCGATCAACAGTGATCCAGAGGGTAGGCTGTTTTCAGATGCCATGCCATTTGAATAGGGCGCAGCTATTCGTGTCGCAAGGCCTCGATCGGATCCAGTCGTGACGCACGCAATGCCGGCACCATCCCGCTGATGAGTCCCACCGCGCCAAGGATGAGAGTGGCCGCGATCAATGTTCCCGGAGCAATAATGAGACGGATGTCGCCCGCTTCCCCGTTCTTGGCGAACGCGCTGTAGAAGGTAAGCCTTCCCACTGAAAGTGCGACGGCGTACGCCAGAATCATTCCCAGAATACCGCCAATGAATGTAATGGTCAGAGCTTCGGCGAGGAACTGCATCAGAATGTACCGCCGTTGCGCGCCCAGCGCTTTTTGCACGCCGATCTCCCGCGTGCGCTGCGTGACCGAAACCAGCATGATATTCATGAGCCCGACTCCGCCAATGCCGAGCGTAAGCGTGCCAATGAATCCCATCAAGATCTTCAGCCCGAGCGTAATGACCTCGAATTGATGCAGCTGAGTCATCAGGTTGAACACTCTCACCGCTTCACGATCCGTCTGATTGAACTTGTGCTGCGTCGCCAGAATCGTCCGGACCGCGGGTTCGATTCGTGCGTACTCCGGCGTCTGGTAGGTGAACCACATCATGTCCAGGTAATGCGTGTCCTTCAGATCGCTCATCGTAGTGAAGGGGATGTAGACCATGCGGTTGATATCGTCATTCCCCTCCTGCATCTTGGCGCTCAAAACGCCGACCACTTCAAAGCTGAGACCATCCAGCCGGATGTACTCCCCGAGTGCGTTGCGTCCGGAAAACAGCTTTTCCTTTGCTTCCGAACCGATCACCGCGACCCGTGCTCGCTGCACCTGGTCTTCCATGTTGTAAAAACGACCTTGCCCCAGCTTGAGCGCGCGGATCGACAGCACACTCGGATCATTCCCGCTCACCCTAAATGTGAAATCTCTGTTGTCGTATTGGACGTTCGCCTGTTTCTCGACAGTGGGTGTGATATGAATAATCTGTGGAAGGTTGGTGGCAAGCGCCTCGACGTCATCCTGCGTAAATCGGATTTGGACTCCCGATTTCTGGCCGCCGGCCTGCACGGAAGTTTTTCCCGGGATCACGATGACGAGCTTCGTGCCGAAGTTCGCAAAGATGTTCGCACAGGCCTGGCCAAAACCGTCCCCATAAGCGAGCAGCATGACCACGGTCGCAATGCCCCAGGCCATGCCCAGCATCGTAAGCGCCGTGCGCCGCCGGTTGTGGAGCATCGCCGCATAGGCTTCCCGGAGCAAATCCCTCAACATCGCATTACTCCTGCCGGAGCGCTTCCACCGGCTGTAGCATCGCCGCCTTCCGCGCGGGATACAAACCTGCCGCCACTCCCGCAAGCGTCAGGCTCCCAATCGCCAGCACTGCCGACATCGGCACCAATTTGGGAGGATCAAATCCTTGTGGCCCGTGTATTCCTCCCATCATCGCCATCAATCCGCCCGCCATCACCATGCCGATCAATCCGCTTCCCAGTGTGAGCAATAGCCCTTCTAGAAAAAAATGAAAGAGTATATTGCGGTTGGTCGCACCCAATGCCTTGCGTAGTCCAATCTCTTGTGTGCGCTCGCTCACTGCCACGAGCATGATATTGATCACGCCTATCGCGCCGAGAGCCAGCGTGACCATTCCTACAGCTCCCAGGAACATGTTCATCACGTCGAAAATGGTTCCCACCATTTTCGATTCCTGAATCGAATCCCACTCGTCAAAGGCGCTGCGATCGCTGGCATCGAATCCGTGATTGCGGCCAACAATCTTGTGAACCTCCTCCTGCGCCAGCAGGTGCTCCGCCGTCACAAGCGGCTGATACTCGATGAAGGAAATGGAGTTCTGATGGTTTTCTCCCTTGAGTGGGAAGTTCGCGGCCATCACCTGGAAAGGGATGTAGCCACGCAGATTCAGCCACATGTTTTCGCCCCGGCCAAGATGCGGCATACTGCCCACCACTTCAAATCGGATGCCATTCAAAAGGATGAACGCGCCAACCGCGGGACGCCCGGGAAAAAGCGTCTTCAGCAACTCGTTCCCGAGGACGATCACATTCCTCCTCTGTACTCCGTCTAATTCATTGAGCCAGCGCCCTTCCTGCAGGGGAAGATAACTGATCTCGTTCAGCTGCGGCTCTGTACCAAGAATCTCCCCACTACCGGTAGCAAATTCGCTCACCTCGTGCAGGTCGCCGCGCGAAATGATCGGGCACGCATTGCGGACATATCCGGCTTGCCTGATGTCAACATAATCCTGATACGTGAGCAGGTAGGAACGCGCAGAATTCATGTTGCCCTTGACGGCTGGCGCTCGTCCCGGAAACAGAAACATGATGTTCTTGCCGAACTCCGCCAGCTCCCGCTTGTTGCCAGAGCGAAAGCCTTCGCCTACCCCTACCAGCAGCAGTAAAGATCCCACTCCCCAAGCGATCCCGAACATGGTGAGAAATGAGCGCAGCTTGTGCGCCCAAAGATTGCGAAGGATTTGCGCGAAGATGTCCAGCACGGTGCGCATCATCGACCCAGGTTGTACTCTTCGATCTTAGATGCACCAGTTGTGTTACGAGAACACAACATTTCACTCAAGAAAGCGAACGATGCTACCACAGGGATCTCCAAAGTTCCTGGCAAAGCACGGGCTTCGTTCTGGCCTCCGGCGGCCCTAAGATTGCCGACCATAGGAATAGTACGTCGATCGGCTCTTCAAAGTTCCGCAACAAGTCGAAGCATTATCTCTCCATCGGCAGCCTCCTTCAGTTGCCTTTGTGCTTCAGTTGTTCACTGCTGCTGATCCGCGCCGATGAAACGATGGGTGGAGCAGCCTCGGTCAGGGCACCAAGAGTGAGCCTGCCCCCGGTGCTGTCCGCAGGCCGGTGGCGTCGAAGACATAGGTTCTCGTTTCGCCTTCGTTGCCTTGAGCGGGGATGGTCTTGCCGTTTAGCAGGAAGCTGACGCCGGCGGCGTTTCCCGCTTTCACGACGATCTCGCGGCTGGCGCGGACGGAGGTATGCGCGGGCGCGATCAGCGTTTCGTTGGCGACGACAGGGTTGCCGTCAGCCGCCAGGGACTTGCGGAGGTGCCTGCACAGGATCTTGGGAGAAATGGGCCGCGAGAAGTGCGGCTTCCATGCCTTTCGGAGATACCGTGTGAACCATCTTCGCAAGCAACGAGTGCCAGAGGACCTATTGCGTTTCTGGATCGGTCACGCCGACGGGAGCGTCACAGACGGCTACTCGAAGGTCAAGGAAGATGTTGAGTTCCGCAGAATCATCGCAGAACAGGCAGGACTCGGCCTCCACATGCCCACTGTGGTACCGAAATTGCCAGTTGCGCCCATTGCACCCAAAATGGATCGGATTTTTCGGGCTCTAGGTGCTTGAAAAGATTGGTCGGGGAGAGAGGATTTGAACCTCCGACCCCCTGGTCCCGAACCAGGTGCTCTACCAGGCTGAGCCACTCCCCGACGGCGTTAGTCCTTTCATTTTACTACATGTTAGGGAACAATCCTGAGAGACCTTGATCATCGCGTGCGCGTGTGGATGCGGACACCAACTGATTGAACCTGGGAGGTCCCCGAATCTTCACAAGTAAGCTTCCGGCTCCGAAACGGCCGGCTGCGGATTTCATGGTCGCTTCGGGCAGCGATTGAACGGCGATGAGGTGCTTCCACAACCTTACCGGAATCGTCGGACTAACAGGGTGTGCCGGTCTGAACGATACAGGCCGAGCACATAAAGCGTGGCTTTTCCTTTTGTCGAATAAATAACCTGGCGGATCCTGAGCAGCGGTTCATTGCGCGCAACTTTCAGAAGATTTGCCGTCGCGGGGGCGGCGGCGGTTGCATCCATTTCCTCGTCGGCATAAGCGAGTTGGATCCCGTAGCCGGTTTCCACCATAGAAAACAGCGATCCACGAGCAACGGCGCTGCGAGTGATACCGGAGAACTCCTCGGCTGGCAGATAGCAGGTTTCAACCGCGAACGGTTCATCAGCTGCGAGCCTAAGTCGCTCCAGTTTGAGCAGGCGAGTGTTGGCCGCCAGAGCCAGACGAGCCGCAACTTCTTGTTCGTTGTCAACGACGCCGAACGATAGAACCTTTGAGCAAGCGGTCAAACTTCGACCGGCCATCTGCTCGGTGAAACTGGTCAGCTTGTTGAAGTGGACTTTGGGCGGCGCCACAAATGTTCCGGCGCCACGCCTGCGCTGCACCATACCCTCCCGTTCAAGCGCGGTTAGGGCATGACGCGCCGTCATCAGACTCACCTGGTGAATCTTCGCCAGCTCCCGTTCCGAATCGACTGCATCCCCTGGTTTCAACTGCCCGTTTTCAATGCGCTTCATGATTGTGGCTTGGATTTTCTGGTATGCGGGCATTCCATTTGCGCGGCTGTTTGGCATGAATTCCCCAATCGTTCGGATCAGAAACGATGATGTTTACTTCGCCTGTCCCAATAGGAACGTATAACTCTCCTAGGATGTGCTATAGAGCCGAATCGAAACGAAAACGAGCGGTCTGTGCTGGCCCTAATGCACCTCCTCTCTCCCCTGTACTATAGAGCTTTCGGAGCAACCCACAGTTAGGACCACGTACAAATGAACAACTCACCATAAACCTTAATTATGAAACTTGTAAAGAGCCGAAGCAGGATATAAGCGTAGCGGTTGGGCATTTCATACCATAACACTCTCGTTCTTTTCATTATCCACCCCTCGTTTTCCACAGGGCTGGTGGCCAGCCGCCTGCCCGAGACGCCGGTTCTCCTGTTGGTGCTATAGATTAAGACTAAACTCCTGAAGAAATAAAAGTCAGCTTTTCTGTATTTTCTTCTTGACGGCCTTCGTGAAATTACTATATAGCATTGTCCTGACCTTTTTGCACCAGTTTTGTTTTATTGGGTTCTGTTCCACCAACGTCTTCCGGAGGTTCTGCGATGCGAAAGTCAATGTGGGTTGGGATTTTGCTACTGGTCGGGATGCTCGGCGCACTGCAGTCGGCGTGGGGCCAGGAAGTAACTGCGTCCATCGTGGGCACGGTGACCGATTCGAGCGGTGCGCCCATCAAGGGCGCCGTGGTCAAGGCAACCGACATAGAACGCGGGACGGTCTGGAGCGCGGAAACGAATGACACAGGGTCCTATAACCTGCTGCGGCTGGCGATCGGGAACTACGCCGTTAAGGTGACTGCTCCGGGCTTTGACACCGCCGTGTACCCACCGTTCGCCCTGGTGCTCAACCAGACCGCGCGCGTGGACGTGCAGTTGAAGGTGGGCAAGATCTCGGAAACTGTCGAAGTGACCGGCGCGGCCCCGCTGCTGCAAACCGAATCCACGGACATCAGCACGCACATCGATCACGAGGTGCTGGAAAACGCTCCGTTGCTCACCAGAAACTACGGCCAGCTCACGCTGCTGACTCCTGGCGCAGTCAGCACGAATCCAGGATCCTTTACGTCGGGTCAGAACACGTTTCAGGTGGGGCGTCCTTATATCAACGGCAATCGCGAGCAGACCAGCAACTACATTCTTGATGGCATCGACAACAATCAGAACGACAACAATGAGGTGGCATACTCGCCGAGCCCCGACGCCATCCAGGAATTCAACCTCATCACCCAGAATCCATCTGCGGAGTTCGGGAATTTCCTTGGCGGCATCGTGAACACAACAATCAAGTCCGGCACGAACGCCTATCACGGCAGCGCCTTTGAATTCTGGCGGAACGACAAACTTAATGCCAACTCCTGGGCCAACGGCCTGACTGACACTCCAAAGGCGGCTCTTCATTTCAATCAATTCGGGGCTACGCTTGGCGGTCCGATCATTAAGAACCGGCTTTTCTTTTTTGTCGATTATCAGGGACTCCGGAATCCCAATGGCTCGACGCAGACAGTCCAAGTGATGGACGCGGCGGAGCGTGGCGGAAACTTCGGGGAACTGTGCACGGCAGGATTTGACGGCGCTGGTGTGTGCGCCAATCCGGCCCAGCAGCTCTACGCGCCCGAAGCAGGTATTGCGCCCGGCAGCCGCGCAATCATTCCCAATAATAATTTGACGGCAGCCGGCCTCACTTTGAGTCCAGCTGCGACCAACATCGTCAATTCTTCTCTCTATCCTGTACCCAATGTTGCCGGCACAAACTTGTTGAACTACTCGCAAACCATCCTGAACAGTGCCGACCAGGGCGACGTGAAGATCGACTGGACGCCCAATGACAAGGACCGTGTCTCCGGGCGTTATTCGCAACAGTCCGTACGCAATCCGACTACCGAAACGTTCTTGCTGGCGAACAACGGATTCACCGATTTCAACTATCCTCTGCGCAACGGCGTGATCGATTGGACGCGCTCCATCAGCCCCACTCTATTAAACGATTTGCGCCTGGGGTTCAGCTATTTCCCGGTGAGCCAGGGTTATACAAATCCAGTAAACGAGAATTTACCGCAAACCTTTGGCATTCCGGGCTCGCCGAGTCCGTTCCTGCCGAGCATTCAAGGCTTGTTTGGAAACATTGCGACCATTGGGAATAATCTTTCGCAGGCCAACCTTTTCGCTGATACGGTAATCCAGATTGGCGACTCAGTGGTGAAAACACGCGGAAATCACGAATTCCGAGCGGGTTTCCAGTTCAACCGTTACCGCGACAATTTCCTTTACCCTGGCAATGAAGGATTGGCTGGCTTTTTCAACTTCAACGGACAATACACAGCCAACCCTTCAGTCACGGACGCCGTGGGGTCGGGCCTTGCCGATTTTATGTTGGGTGATCCCAATAACTTGGGCATCGGCGCTGGGGCCGGCAATCGCCACATTCAGAACAGCCTCTATTCCGTCTACGGGCAGGACGACTGGCGCGTCCGGCGGAATGTGACGTTGAATCTGGGCCTGCGCTGGGAGGTGGACACTCCGCGCGCCGCGGCAGATGGCAACGCAGTTAACTATGCGCTGTTCGGCGGGCAAATTATCACGCCGACCGTGAATAACAGCGGCCTGGGTAAAGCGCTGTATCACCAATACAATGGCATCACCAACTTCCAGCCGCGCATCGGAATTGCCTGGCAGCCCGAATCCCTGAAGAATACGGTTGTGCGCGCCGCTTTTGGCGTCTCCAATTTCACAGAGAGCAACGGCGTGAACAACCTGCTTACACAAAACCCACCATTTGAAACGGCTCACAACGTTAAGTTCGATCCAATCGCAACCGACGTGCCACCCAGCACCTTAGATCAGGGCTTCGTTGGCTTCCCGACGGGTTGCACGCTTGCCCTGGCGGAAGCGTTCGATCCCACGTGCTTCAAGGGAGTAAATATTCACGCTTTCGACGTGAACCTCCGGCCTGCCGTGCATTACCAATGGAACTTGAGCTTTCAGCAGCAATTCGGCAACGCTACGACCATACAACTCGGTTACGTTGGCCAGGAGAATCAGCACCTGATGAACATCATCATGCTTCAGCAGGAACAGCTGACCGCTGACGGCACGGTGTTACCCAGTCCGTACCTGAACCCGACCTTGCTCAGTGAGGTAGGCCAGGCGCGGTACACAATTTCCGACGGCGTTTCGAACTACGATGCGCTGCAAGCCCTCTTACAAGAGCGCCTCAGCAAAGGTTTGCAGGCGCAGCTGAATTACACGTGGTCCAAATGCATGAGTGACACGCCGGGATTCTACGGACAATACGGCGACAACGTGGCCACGGAGGCGCAGACCATCGCGGGTTGGGCCTTCCCACAGGATCCTTACCATCAGATGGGTGACTACGGCCGGTGCCCACAGAACATCAAACACCTCTTCAACGGCTATGTCGTGTACGAGTTGCCTTTCGGCCACGGCAGGCAGTTTGGCAACGGCGTCAGCAGAGTTGTCGACGCTGTGGCGGGAGGATGGCGGGTGAGTTCCGGCTTCATCTTCCATACCGGGTTTGCCCAGACTATCTTTGCCAGCGGGGACACATCCGGTACGGGAGGGTTTTCCACTCGGGCAGACTGCGTGCCGGGCGTCTCCGCGAGGGTTCCGATGACGTTTGATCCGGCTACTAAAGGCGTGCACTTTCTGAATCCAGCCGCGGTCACCAGTCCCGCTCCTGGGACTTTCGGTAATTGTCAGGTGGGCTCTTTCGACGGTCCCGGAGTCAAGACGGCGGATCTCAGCATCGCCAAGGACTTCAGGATCACCGAAACGCAAGGGGTCGAGTTCCGCATGGATGTAACGAACCTTACCAATACCCCGATCTTCAGCTTTGGGGAAGAGTACAGCGGACAGCACACGGCCGGGGCATCCAACTATGGCGAGATATTCGCTTCGCAAGGGTCGCGGCAAATTCAGTTAGTGTTCAAGTATCGCTTCTGAGAAAGAGCGCTTCGCCCCCATATCGATCGACCTGAGTGGAGCCGTTACGGTTTCGGTGACGGCTCCACATTTTTATTGGCGGAAGCCGGCTCATTGCTACTGCTGACAAACCGGATGAGATTAAGAAGGCCGGGGCCTCTATGGCACAACCATCCACGGTGGAACCTATGAACACAGACTCTCGGTAGGAAAAACCGGATCCACATAGGAGGCCAGCAGGCGATTGCCCGAACCACTTTTCGCGCTACACTGGTGGCGCACCGGGATCGAACGCTCGATAACCTGACGGGCCAAGATCTGACCAACCATGATTGTCCTCTGCGCCAATCGCCTCTATACGCCGCAGGAAGAGATACAGGACCCGCTCCTGTTTATTGAGGACGGCCTGATCTCGGCCGTTTCCTCGCGAGCTCAACAGGAAGTCCCGAAGCATGCGATGGTGGTCGATCTTACCAAAGACTTTACCGACGCCATCCTCGCGCCTGGTTTCGTCGACATTCACATGCACGGCGGCGCCGGACTCGATGTCATGCGGGCCTCGCCCGCCGAACTGCCGCATCTGAACAAATTCCTGACGACGCATGGCGTCACCGGCTATTTCCCTACCACGGTCGCTGCGCCGCTCGATCAGACTTGCCGGGCATTGGAAAAGCTTGCCGACGCCATCGCAGCGGCTTCAGTCTCCAGCAATGGCAATGCCGCGCAGGCTCGGCCGCTCGGCATCCATCTGGAAGGTCCATTCCTCAGTCACAAACGCCGCGGTGTGCATCCCCCGGAATACCTCGTCGAGCCCACACTCGAAATCTTTGAACGTCTCTGGCAGGCCGCGCACGGGCAGGTGCGCATCATGACCATTGCGCCGGAACTTCCCGGAGCGCTGGAGGTAATTGCGGAAGCGGCACGGCGCAATGTTTGCGTGAGCATCGGCCACTCCGATGCGCAGCTGGATGCCGCCCGCGCCGGTGTCCGGGCCGGTGCCCGCCACGCCACTCACACCTTCAACGCCATGCGGCCGCTCGATCATCGCGATCCCGGCATCCTCGCCGAAGTGCTCATCGACCGGCAGCTCACCGCCGACATCATCGCGGATGGAATTCATGTTGCTCCCGAGGTCGTGCAGCTTTTCCTGCAGGCCAAGGACGTCGAACGCGCGGTGCTGATCACCGACGCCACCGCCGCCGCGGGCATGCCCGACGGCACCTACCAACTCGGCCCCATCCAGGTCGAGGTCAAAGACGGCAGATGCACGATGGATGGAAAACTCGCCGGCAGCGTCCTGACCATGGACTGCGCGGTTCGCAACGTGACCCGCTTCGCCGGCTGGAGCCTGCAGCACGCAGTGCGTGCCGCAACCATGAATCCTGCGCAGGCTGTGGGTTTGGGGCAAAGCTACGGAGTCCTCGCTCCCGGAGCGGAGGCCAATCTGGTGGTTCTCAGTCCCAACGGAGAAGTGCGTAGGACATTCGTTCGCGGGTGCGGCTTCTAACTAATAACATCGGCCACGGATTTCCACGGATCAACGCGGATAAGGCTTTTAGAATATTTTTGGATTATCCGTGACAATCCGTGTGAATCTGTGGCTGAGCTAGTTTGGCTTGCGGTCTTTCGCGTCTACCAGGTAGCGCAACAGCATGGCCTCATCGGCCCGCGTGAACTGATCGAGGAATGACGTATCCACCTTGGCGTCTTCGACAGTCTGCGATGCAGACGACTGGCGCAGCTTGTCGCCCAGTTCGGGATCGTTGCTCATCACCTGGCTGTAGAACCANNAGGAAGTGGCGCATTTGGTCGAGCGACTTGCACAGCACCTGGATGGCTTCCGTCTCCGGCAGCGCGCTCAACGCCTCCATCAATTCCGGGTCGTTGGGCGCTTGCATGGCGGCACAGTTCAGCTCCCGCTGGATCGCGCGCAAGTCATCGGTAACTCGCACCATCCGCGTGTGCAGGTCGTCCATCTCAGTGTTGTTCACCATGGGTCGCAGTAACGATTGCGTGTTTGAACATCTCATCGGCAGCGCGGAGCGGATAGATGTCCCACGATCATGCGCTTTGGTAATTCAAGCTATTACTTTGGGTGGACGACTCATGCCCGGCGCCCCATGGCGCCGAACTCCGCTACTGGCAAGGCTTTTGACGTACCAGCCAAACCGGTTTCCGGAACGTTTCACCAGCTTTAATCCCGTGCGCCGGATTCTTTCCCACAGCCAACAGTGCAGTCGCCAATTGTTCCAAAGTCACCAGCCAGTCCCAGGAGCAACGCTACGGAGCCCACTGTGCGAAATGTGGTAACCACAAACGACGCGAAGTAACATACGGGTCTGCCGCCTTGTGAGTTTCCTTCGTGTGACTTCGTGTCCTTCGTGGTTAATCAGGAACCCTCCCACGGAGAACCCCCTGTCAGGACCTCCACAATTTGTGATACAAACGCGCGGATGGAGCCGTTGCCGCCAAACCCGCCGCGCCACGACCTGGTCCGCGCCATCGGCCGATGGAGCCTGGTCGCGTTGGTAGTGAACTCCATCATCGGCAGCGGAGTCTTCGGCCTGCCCTCAACCGTGGCCGCTCTCATCGGCAACTACAGTCCTTACGCCGTGCTGGCGGCCGGCGCGGGAATGAGCGTGATCATCGGCTGCTTCGCCGAGGTTGCGTCGCGGTTCCAGGAGGCCGGTGGTCCCTATCTCTACGCCCGCGTCGCCTTCGGACGTCTCATGGGCATTCAAACCGCCTGGATGCTCTGGCTGGGGCAAGTGGCCGCGCCCGCCGCCAATGCCAACCTGTTTGTGATTTACCTGGGCGAGTTCTTCCCGCACGCCAAAGATCCCCTGCCCCGGGCTCTAATTCTCAGCGTGCTGGTGGGCCTTCTAACGATCATCAACATTCGCGGCGTGCGCGCCGGAGCGCAGGTAAGCAATCTGTTCACCGCAGCCAAACTTGTCCCGCTGTTCGCGGTAATTGTTTTGGGTCTGTTCGTGCTTCAGCACCGTCACTGGGCCATTGCGACTGCCCCCATCGCGTCCCCCAGCGCCAGCCAGTGGCTGAAGGCCATGCTGCTTCTCGTCTTCGCCTATGGCGGATTCGAGACCGCGCTCGCGCCCATGAGCGAAGCGAAAAATCCACGCCGCGACGCTCCCTTTGCGCTCTTCGCCGCTCTCGCGGTCTGCACCGTGATCTACGCGCTAATTCAGTGGGTGGTCGTCGGAGTTCTGCCCGACGCCGCGCACAGCCAGCGCCCGCTGGCAGACGTGGCGCGGCTGGCGGTCGGTCCGGTAGGCGCCGCACTGGTCGCCGTCGGCGCGCTGATCTCTTTCTACGGATA
>PLKR01000291.1:16768-17057 GCA_003140655.1 Acidobacteriaceae bacterium
GCAAACAGCCGGAAGGCGCAAGTGCAATGTTCCACCTGCCCGCGGGAAATTTCTTCGCCGTAGTGGGCGTGATCCTATGCGTAGTCCTGATAACGCGCGTGGATTTCGGCCAATCCTTGATCTTGGTCGCGACGATCGCGCTGGCGTTCGTGAACTGGGCGGTGGTGGCGAGGGGAAAGGCAACTGGCAAAAGTACCATCTGACTGCTGTCGTAGAGACGTTGCTTGCAACGTCTCTGCCGGCGGCGTTCGAAATGATGGCGGGCGATCGGAAGGTGGCGAGAGAGACG
>PLKR01000497.1 GCA_003140655.1 Acidobacteriaceae bacterium
AGATGAAGCAGCGCAGGTTTAGAGCGTTTGGCCTCTGTGGAGGAAGTATGGATAGGCTCAATCCAGTTTCGGCGACCGCTTTGAAAGCTCACCCTCGAAATGAGTTTCAACCTCTTCACGACTGAGCGGGTTTTTCGCGTTGGTCAACATGATGGAATACACCACTTTGTTGCCTTCGATCTGAGCGGTGAGAAACGCTTTCTCGTCCAGTTCTTGGGTACTGAATTTTACTCTTCTACGATCTGCGAGCGTTTTAATCCATTCGTCGCTCATGCAGCATCCCCCCAAGCGATTCAGTCGAGATGATACGCCTTAAGCTCGAGATATCTTAATCTTCTCTGTATGACCCTTGGTACATCGTTGACGAAATCAGGCATTTCACCATGACCCACTGACCCGCCAAAATCCGAAGCTCCCGCACTGTTTCCGTCTGCAATCTGTCAAGTCCGCCAAATTAGTCGTCAGGACTGTGCAGTTTGGATCAGCGGAGCCATCCTTTCCAAGCGCATGCTTTACACATGGAGAAGATGAACAGGCGAAGCGGAGCCACCAGGGAAATGGAATATGAGTCGTATNNGTCGTATCAATAAACTGACACCCAAACTGCGCAAAGCTCCACAACCGCCTCTGTCACACGTTGGAGCACCTGCTGACGCAGACCGAGCCAAGAGGCCACCGCTCATCCAGCCCTCTGCTCCCGACTCGGAACTGAATCCCGGTGATCGCGTCGAGGGTTTGGGCGACTTCGGAAAGCCGACTGGAGAATTCGGTACAGTTGAGCAAACGAACGAAGACGACGCGCTTGTAAAGTGGGATGACGACGGTCGTATGCGACTGCGCCAACCTTGGCTCAAGAAGGTCGGCAATAAAGCACATCCCCTTGCCAAGCCAGCAAATGCGTAGCGGATTCCGAGTCTGGCAGGGCTGCACAGGGCGAGAGGATTCCTCATCGTAGCTCGCAACCCGACTAAACCTGACCGCTATCAGCCCCACTCGACGCTACCCGAAACACTGTATGGAATCGAACACAGGAGCGTAGGATTCTATCCTGTCTGAATGCCCGAATATGGCGAAGCGAAAGACCTACGCAACTATCACAATCACCCGCGCCAAAGCTGCCGTTGCAAAGGGCCGAGCCGCCCGAGCCGCTAAGAAGAAAGAATCCGGCAACACTTCCCTGAAGGGTTAGCTGAGTGTATTGACCTATGGCTAAAAAAGAAGATCGTTCGGAATCGCTACGGAATGAAATTGAAGAACTGCGTGAAGAGGCAGCCGCGCTAGCGGACAGGGCTAGGAGGACCGCCCGCCAAGCGGAGATTGTAGCCGAAAGAATCAAGCGCCTGGAAACCCAAATAGCAAAGCACTCCTAGCAACGCACTATTACGACACCACCCCTCCATTGACGCTGGAGCCTCGTCCCACGCTCTTTTGGAGCTATCCCGATTGATTGCCGCCGACCATCAGTTTCAACTTCAACAGCATAAGCTGACCCGGTGTTCGAGACTCTAGCGGTGATCTTCACTGTAAGTTTCCGTTTCTAATCTACTCTCAAGAAAACAGAGCGGACTGAATCTGGTCGAGTCTCGTGGATTTCCATTTCCATGTCCTGCTCCAGTATCTTCGTCACGGCCTTGTGGAATGGCCGATGAGGTTTTGGGGGGCGACTTAACTGGCTTTATTGCGCGGCGATGATGTTCGTTGTCTTGGTATCCGCGCCAGTATAGCAAGCACCCCAACGTAGTTGAAGAGCACCGAAAGCTCTGATACTAGTTCGGCGCGGTCAAGCTTACCCAACATTATTCGCTCTTGGGCCTCTCCGGCCCTTGCTTTTGTTTCTCTTGCCTTCCTGCCTTGACCATCTTCACGAAATCTCAAAGTTAGTAGATCGGCCCCCTGTCTGTCCTTACGAAGTTGTTTGATTTCAAAGCCGTACACAGTTGTGACGACCCACAATCCCTGTCAGATGCACAAAAGCTCACGAGCGGAACGCTCCCGGCTTGATCCCGAACTGGTCGAGCCTGTACTGCAGAGTAGTGCGGTTCAAGCCCAGCCGCGCGGCTGCGCCGTCGGGTCCTCCCAGCCGGCCGTGGCACTCCCGGAGAGCGCGAAGAATGCGTTCGCGTTCCTTATCGCGACGACTATCGGTCTTGCCGCCATTGTCCTCACCCTCGGCCGCTTGCAATTCGGAGAGCGGCGACNNGGCCACTCCCACCGCACCAGCGATTCCATGGTTCTCGACGGGATGCTGGTGATGGACTTTCTCATCTTACTGGCAAACTTGCGGACGAAGTGCTCGACTAGTGGCCGAATGTCTTCCCGCCGCTCCCGCAGCGGCGGGATATAGATAGGAAACACATTCAGGCGGTAATACAAATCGCTACGAAACTCGTGCTCCTTCACACTCTGCAGCAGATCCCGGTTGGTCGCCGCCAGCAGGCGGAAATTTACCTTCAACGTCTGCGTGCCACCCAGCCGTTCGAACTCCTGATCCTGCAGCACTCGCAGGAGCTTGGGCTGCAAGCTCAGCGGAATCTCTCCAATTTCATCCAGGAAGAGAGTTCCCCGGTCGGCCAGTTCCAGGCGTCCGAGTTTCCTCGCAACCGCGCCGGTGAAGGCTCCTTTCTCGTGCCCAAACAATTCGCTTTCGAACAGGCCGGAGGGGATGGCGGCGCAGTTCAGCTTGATGAAACTATTGCCCTCCCGGTGGCTCATGCGGTGTAGCGCGCGCGCCACCAGTTCCTTGCCCGTGCCGGTTTCGCCCAGCAGCAGCACCGTAGCATCGCTGGGAGCGACCTTGGCCACCTTTGCCATCACCTCTTCCAAGGCGCTGCTGCGCCCGATAATTTCCCCGAACCCGAGTTCCGTGTCGATGGCTTCTTCCAAATAAAGCTTCTCTTCCGCCAGCTTCTCCTTGGCCAGCCGAAGTTCTTCCGTGACTTCGCGCAGGTGGGTTATATCCACGCACGCGCAGTTCACGCCTACCACCTGGCCCGCGCCATCGATCAGCGGTTCCACCGTAATGTCGCAGTGATAGGTTTTCCCGCGCGCCGTGAGCGCGAACTCGTGCCGGGTGCCCCGACCAGTCTCCAGCACCGGCCGCTTCAGCGCTACCATCTTTGCGGCATTTTCGGGATCGAAGATTTCCTCGTCTGTCTTGCCCAGACAGTCCTGCTCGGTCCAGCCTTCCGGCAGGTTGTACACCCAGGTATAGCGCAAATCGCGGTCCTGGTTGAAAATCTTGACGGGTGCACACGACAGCGCTATGCGGAAACGTTCTTCACTCTGGCGCAAGGCGTCCTCGGTGCGCTTCCGCTCGATCTCCGCCGCCGTTCGAGTCGAAAACAATCGCAGAATCATCTCGGCAAACTTGGCATTTGCCAGCGATCGAGTGTAGAGCGCCACCATAAGGCCAATCACTCGCCCTTGCGAATCGTTCAGAGGCGTACCGGCATATCCCTCCACCTTCATTTGTTTCAGTAAGAAGTCTCTTGGGAAAATCTCGGTCACACCGGCGGCATAGGATGAGGTGCCTCGCTCTATGACTAATCCGCAGGGAGTGCCGGCCAGTTCTCTGCTGAAGTTCTCCGCGATCACCCCCTGGCCGCAGACTCCAATCGTCCTCACCTTTCCTTCTTCGCCTTGGGGGATTTCTCCTATAATCGTATAGTCGGCCTCAAGGCACCTGGCGAGTTCAATTGCCATCGAGTTAAAAAAGCTCTCGCTGCTGTCGGCCCGCACCTGGACCAGGGCGGCAATCGCCTCCTCCGCTCGCTTGCGTTCCGTGATGTCGGCAACCACAGCAATCGCGCACGGCTCACCATTCAACTGGATTATTTCCGCTGTTCCCGTGCCAATGCGGAGAACACCGTCCTTCGTGCGAAAAGGAGCTTCCACGTTACGGAGACTGCCTTCCGTCAGAAGCCGCCTTGCCAGTTGCACCATTTCGTCCGGATCCACCCAGAGCCCAATGTCGAATGGCGTGCGTCCGATGACCTCCTTACGGCGCCAGCCGGTCATGCGCTCAAAAGCTTGGTTCACTTCGATGTAACGATGGTCTTTGATGCTCGTTAACGTGAGTGACAATGGGCCTTGCCGGAAGGCCTTCGAGAACTTCTCTTCTGACTTCTTCAGTGCCTCCTCAGCCTGCTTGCGCTCGGTGAGGTCGCGGCAGATGACGATGACGTAATCCCTTTCCAGCCCCACCCATCTCATGCTGACTTCCACAGGAAAGGTCGACCCATCCTTTCGCCGGTGGAGCTTTTCCGTCACGACGAATCCCGATTTCCTCAACGCCTGTTTGTCTTTCTCCCTCGAAGCCTCCGTTACGGTCGGATCGATGTCGAAAACCCTCATCGACAGAAGTTCTTCACGGCTATAGCCCAGTGCGGAGCAGGCCTTTTCATTTACGTCAAGAAAACGAAGCGTTCCCGGATCCACCACTTCAATGGCGTCGTTGCTGTGGTCCACCAGAGTTCGAAATAGCTTCAGTTCCCGGATGGTGCGCTCGTTTTCGCCCACTTTGTTAAGCAGATTCTCGCTGGCCTCGCGTGCCAGCTTCTCGGCAGACTTTTGCTCGGTAACGTCGTGCGCCAGACCTCGCACGATCGGAGTCTCCACATCTTCGCTCCGCAGCGTGTTGTGATATTCCCAGATGCGCCGCTCGCCCGACCGCGTCATCACCGTCATTAATCCACGAGCCTCACCCACGCGCTCGATCTGGCTGAGGTAGGCATCAAACTGCGGGCGGAACTCCGGAGCAATCAACTCCCGGAGGGGAATCTGCAGAATTTCTTCAACGCTGTACCCGAGCATCCGCGCAGGAGCGGGATTCACCGACAGCAGCCGGCCCGCGAGATCGTGAATGCACAGCAGAT
>PLKR01000481.1 GCA_003140655.1 Acidobacteriaceae bacterium
ATCTGGCCCTGGTGACCGGGCTGAAGTCCGGCGACCAGGGAGCGATGGCGGAGTTGTATGACCGCTACTCTTCGGTGGTGTACGCGGTCGCGTTGCGGGTGCTGGGAGATACGGGAGCGGCGGAAGACGTGCTGCAGGAAGTGTTTCTGCAACTGTGGCGCAAGCCCAGCGCTTTCGATGCGGCGCGCGGCAGTCTGCGAACCTGGCTGGCGGTGATCACACGGAACCGCGCGATTGACTCCCTCAGAAAGCGGCGGCCGGAAACGGACATTGAAGACGTGGTGCTGTCGGTTGCGCCCGACCTGGCGGGAGATGCGGAGCTGGCGCGATCGGCGGAGAAAGTGCGGGGTTTGATGGGGAACATGGCTCCGGCCCAGCGCAGCGCGCTCGAAATGGCTTATTGGGAAGGCATGAGCCATTCGGAGATCGCCGACAAGACGGGAGAGCCGCTGGGAACGGTGAAGACGCGGATTCGCGCGGGATTGATCGTACTGCGGAAGGCGTTTCAGACTTGAAGGGAGTAGCGGAGCTGCGCTCCGCGGACAGCCGAGGGCGGCTGTCCCCACATTAGAGCTGGAGTGAGCTTGAAATTTGGTGTGAATAGCGAATGAGCGAGCACGAACGATACTCGGAGGATCTGGCTTTATACGCGGTGGATGCGCTTCGGGGAGAAGAGCGCGCGCGTGTGCATGAGCACTTGGCGGCGTGTGCGGCGTGCCGGCGGGAGCTGGAGCAACTGCGCGGCGATACGGCGTTGCTGGCACTTTCGACGACGGGGCCGAGACCTCCGCAGCGGGCGCGGCAGAGGCTGCTGGATGCGGTGGCGCGGGAGCCTCGCGTGCCGCGGATCGTGGAGACTTCCCCCCGGCGTTCGTGGTGGGGCGTGTTGGGATGGGCGGCTACGGCTGCGGTGGTGATTTTTGCGATTTCGTTGTGGCGGGAGAATTCTGTACTGAAGGGAACTTTGGCGTCGGCGAGTTCGCAGGCGGCGAAGAGCGCGCGCGAAATGGAAGAGCTGCGGAGGATCGCGGCGCCGATACTTGAGCCGGAAGCACAGCGGGTGACACTGGTTGCGGCGAAAGCTCCGCCGCAACCGCAGGGCAAGGTATTTTATCTGCGGAAGCGCAGCAGTCTCGTTTTGCTGGCGAACAACCTGCCGGCGCTGCCGCCGCAGAAGGCTTATGAGTTGTGGCTGATTCCGACGAGCGGAGCTGCGATTCCGGCGGGAGTGTTCAAGCCCGATGCGCATGGGAGCGCGAGCGTGGTGGATCCTGCGCTGCCGGCGGGGGCTGAGGCCAAGGCGTTTGCGATTACTGTGGAGGACGAAGCGGGGTCAGCTACGCCGACGATGCCGATTGTGATGATGGGCGCGGGTGAGTAGGCAATGCAGAAAGAATTTTGACCGCAAAGACGGCTAAGGGTTCGCGCAAAGAAATGCGCCGTGATCTTCACGGAAGAAGTCCGATTCAGTAGCTCACGGGCTAGCCACATCGATAACGAAGCTTTTATCGCAACTCTGGAAGCGCTCCGCCACTTAAACAATCAAGCACTGTGCCCAGAAGTCCTCGCTCTGCCCGGCAGGACAGCCGAGGCGGCTGTCCCCACACGGGCATGTAAGCTTTCTTGCGTGAGTTGCTGCTCTTAGAGTGTTACCTTTCCAAGACTTTGACGGCTTTGGGGGCGGTGCTGTGTTCTTTTCTGTAAGCGCGGGCGATATCGCCGAGGGGGGTTTCGGGCGTCAGGGTTACGAATTCCGACATCGGACGCTCGCCCTGAGCATAGGTGTAAGCAGGCGCGCCGAGCAGGTTCGATTCCAGCCCCATGTCGTGCTGGGCGGCGCGCTGCGGACGATCGTCAGGCATATAAATGGGTTGAGGGTTGTTGCTTTGGACGGATGCGGTTTGCCCGAAGGCGGCCGCACTGGCGCACAGAAAACAGAGAGCGAAGATTGTGGTTTTCATAAGATTGGATCCTGTCCGGGGGAAATTGCCTACCATAGTGTGAACGAGCTTGCGGAATGCCGGAATAGCGCGGCATCCGCGATGGTAAGGGCAATCCGCTTACCAAACCGGGGCGGGTGGGATTCGAGTTAGAGGACCCAGATGGAGGCTGGTAGTAAGGATTTGCACATATGTGGAAGATAGGGGTCGGGGCGGAGGGAACAAGCCGGCAACAAAGCTAGAACAGCGGGCGGCGGAAATAGCTTCCGCAGGCTGTTGAATGCAAGCGCCGATACGAACCTGCAGGAACCGGTCTCAGACTCCGGCTACCCTCTGCGTGCTTCCGTATTTTGTGAAAACGGAGTCGCGCGAGATGACACCTTCGAGTTGACGCGAGTCGGCGCGATTAACCACGGGTACGAGCGGGTAGACATTCACGTAGCGGAGGGCGGCATCGAGAGCGAGATCGGGGTACAGACTGGGCAAAGATTGCGGGGGGAGAACGGAGGCGAGGGTAAGTTCGCCCTTCCCTTCCTGGAAGAAGCGCTGGAGTTCGTCTCGGCTGACGGTGTTCCAGCCGCTGGGATGCAGGCGGACGAGAAAGGTGGAGTCGGCGGAATCCTGGATGCGGCGGGCGTTGGCGTCGACGTAATCCTGCGCGCTGAGGATGATAGCGGGAACGGGGAGCATGGCATCTTCGACGCGGAGGATGGTTTCTTCGCGGCTTTCTTCGAGCGAGGGCAGGATGAGGCCGTCCTGACGGCTAAGCAGGTCAAAGATGGGAATGCTCTGCAGGCCGCGCGAGACGAGGTAAGAAAAAGTGTTGGCGATGATGACGGGGACGATGATCTCATAGTTGCCGCTCACTTCAAGGACCATGAAGACCGAAGTCATGGGGACGCGGAGGAAACCGGCGAAGAGGACGCCCATGCCGACGAGGACATAGGTTCCGGTGGATCCAGTGAGCTGAGGAAAGAAGTGGCGTTCAAGGTCACCGACGGCGCCACCGAGCATGGCTCCGATGAAGAGAGTGGGTGCGAACATGCCGCCGGGAGTGCCGCTGACGAAAGAGACAGTAGTGGCGAGAATCTTGAGCACGGCGAGCGTGGCCAGAAATTCCCAGGTGTACTGGCTGTGCATGGCTTGGTCCATGGAATCGTAACCGGCGCCCATGATTTGGGGAGCGCCGAGGAAGGCGATGAGTCCGACGATGAGTCCGGCGACGGCGGGTTGAAAGTATTGGGTCCAGCGGGGCAGAGCTTTGAGACGGGGGCGGAGGTAGCCAATCGATTTGGCGAAGACCACGGAGGCGAGGCCGCCGACGATGCCAAGGACAGCGTAAGCGATGAGTTCGGTGGGACGTTTGAAGGTGGTGACGGGAATGCGGAAGAGCGGTTCGCTGCCGAGAAACCAGCGCACGATCACGACGCTGGACACGGCGGAGAGCACGACGGAACCGAGGATGCCGGCGCTCCAGCGTCCGATGACCTCTTCGATGACGAACAGGACCGCGGAGATGGGGGCGTTGAAGGCCGCGGCGAGACCGGCGGCGGCACCGACCGGGGCCATGAGGCGAAGTTTTTCGCGGGAGATTTTGAGCCAGCGCCCGAGGGCAGACGCGATGCTGGCTCCGATCTGGAGAGAGGGATCTTCGGGACCGAGGGATTGACCGGAGCCGATGGCGATGGCGGAGCAAATGAATTTTCCGACGGCGGTGCGAAAGGGGATCACTCCGTTGAAGATGTAGAGCGCGGCTTTGGTTTGATTAACGCCGCTGCCGCGGATGCTGGGGAACACGTGGATCACGATCGCGGCCACGACCAGGCCGGCGAGCGCTGGAACGGCAAACAGGCGCCAACCGTCGTTTTGCGGGAGCGGACCGAGCAAGGCGAGGTGCATCCAGTCGATGGCAAGACGGAAGCAGACCACGGCGAGGCCGGAGAAGATTCCGATGAAGACGGAGAGGATAAGGAAGAATAGTTCTTCGTGGAAGACGCCTTCGAAGGAGGAAAACAAGCGGCGGGGAATGTGGAGCCGAGCCACGGGAAGCTGCGGCAAAGGCGACGGAGAATTCCTGGCCGCAGGATTGATTATTGGAGGATTCATTGGGTGACGGCCTCGCGTTTTTGGGAGATCAGGAGCAGTGCGAGGTCGAGGCCTTGCGGCGGACCACAGGAGGCGGCGGTCTGCCGTTCGATTTGGAAGACGACGTCCATGATCGAGTCGGGGAGATCGGTCTCGGCGGGAGAGCGGAGGCGTGCGAGATTTGGTTTGGCGGCCGTCCACCGTGACTGCAGGCTGGAGAGCGGAGACGCGGGGGAACCTGTTGCGGCTTTGAAGTCGTCGTTCATCTGTGTGGCGCATTCGGTGAGACGCTTCTCGGCCTGCTCGAAGGCAACGGTGATGCGGCGGTTGCGTTCGGCGTCGGAGATGTGGCTGTGGAAAGGATTGGTACGGAGGATGAGGTCGGCCGTGGTGAGAAGCTGACGAGAATCGGCATCCTGCGGATCGGCGTTGACTGCAGCCTGCAAATAGCGTTGGGCGGTGGCGTAGTTGCCGGAGCGGTATGCGGCCTGGCCGGCGCCGGCGAGGGCAGAGGAGTTTGCGGGATCGAGGCGGAGGACTTCTTCATATTGGGCGAGCGCGTTGGCCGAGTCCTGAGCCTGCTCGAAAAGTTGAGCCGCCTGAAGATGCGCGGCGGGATTGGGGGGCAAGGAAGTGGCCAGGGCGATAAGTTCTGATTCGGCTTTGTCGGGAGCGCCTTTCTTAAGCAGGAACTGGATGAGTTCAATGCGAGCTTTGCGGCGATTCGCGTCGGGGTCGGAGTTCCAGACTCCGTACATGGCATTGTGGTAATAGCGAGTGGCATCTTCGATAGAACCGCGGTGGGCGGCGACGCGAGCGAGAGCGAGACTAATGGCAGCGTCTTGCGGGGTGCGTTGCCAGAGAGCGATGAGGTAGGATTCGGCTTCGTCGAGGCGGCGGGGGTCGTTGCTGTCGCGCAGGGCGCGGGCCAGACTGAGCTGGTACTGGGAGTTGGCGGGATCGCAGGTGAGGGCGGCGCGGAAAGCGGCGATAGCGTCGTCGTAGCGGGCGGCGCTGGCATCGGCGAGACCGAGGACGTAAAGCTTGCGGCCGCGGGCCTGTTGATTGGCCGTGAAGCGCGAGACGAGATGGCCGACTGCGGCGAAGGCCACGGCCGCCGCGAGCGTTAGAATGAGGAGTACGAGGGGCGCGGAGCGGGGGACGAGTTTGGGGAACGTCCACGACATTTCTCGTACCACGATATCATTTTAGAGGGGGCTGGAACGGCTTAGGTTGAGCACAAAAGTGAGTCGAGGGCTTCCGGTTCAGGTAAGATACTTCGTCTGCAGGGACTGCCGAAGAATGAATCGCGAATATCACAAGGGATACAGCCAGGAACTGAACCGGGACATGGAGGCGCTGGTTTTTGGGCATGCGGGGATGCCGCTGGTGGTGTTTCCGACCTCGATGGGGAAGTTCTTCGAGTATGAGGATCGCGGGATGATTGGCGTACTGGCGCCGAAGATTGAGCGCGGCGATTTGCAGGTGTTTTGCCCGGACACCGTCGAGACGGAGAGTTGGTACAACAAGAGTGTGCATCCTAAGGTGCGGGTGCTGCGGCATTTGCAGTACGAGCGCTACATTCTGCATGAGTTCGTGCCGTTTATCCGGTGGAAAAATCAAACGCCGCGGCTGGCGATGACCGGGTGCAGCTTCGGGGCTTATCACGCGGTTAATTTTGCGTTGAAGCATCCGGACGTGGTGACGCATTGCGTCAGCATGAGCGGGGCTTTTGATATTCATCAATTTCTGGATGGGTATTACGACGATGATTGCTACTTCAATTGTCCGCCGGACTATCTGCCGAATCAGAATGATGACTGGTTTTTGAGCCGCTACCGGCAGATGAAGATTGTGCTGGGGTCGGCAGATTGGGATATTTGCCTGGACCAGAACGTGAAGCTTTCGGCGATCTTGAATGCCAAGGCGGTGCCGCATTGGCTGGATATTTACGGGGATAATTCCAAGCATGACTGGCCGTTGTGGCTGAACATGGCGGGGAAGTATTTTTAAGGCGGTGGTCAGTGGCCAGTGATCAGCGGCCAGTGATCAGTTCTCGGATGTCGAAGGCGAGAGCACAGTGAAGTTTACGAACGCCTTAAGCGACAGTGTACCGAAGGTAGGGATCCCTCGACTGCGTGACTGCTTCGCTTCGCGAAA
>PLKR01000505.1 GCA_003140655.1 Acidobacteriaceae bacterium
AGAAGCCAAGGCAGAGTACGCGAAGTTGCAATAATATCTACGGCAACCATGGTCATCGCCGCATCCGTCATTCTGCTTCTGGCAATCCTGCTGTCTCCCGTCCTTCTAATCCGGTTCCGCAAACGGTGGGTCGCAGCCTTCAACTTGGCTGTTACGAACCGAATCACGAGCCGCTTCGCCGCCCGATTGCCCGGCTTCGGCATTCTTACGCATGTAGGTCGGAAGTCTGGCAAAGTCTACCGGACACCAGTGAATGTTTTTCGAGCGCCGGGGGGATTCCTGATTGCGCTCACTTACGGGCGGGAAAGCGAATGGGTTAAGAACGTAGTAGACGCCGGGGCGTGCCAGCTTGAGACTCGCCGTGCGGTGTATCAACTCTCCGCACCAACCATCGTGCATGACCACACTCGGCGACGATTCCCACTTTTCGTGCGTACAGTCCTCGGGATCATTGGTGCGAACGATTTCATGGAGCTTTCAACATCTCGTGCAGTACAAAGCGTTCCGTGCTAAATTCAGATACTCTCTGGCGCTTTGTGCACTGCCAGGCTACCGTCATGCAGAATCCCATCAAAGAACGCATCGCTAAGTTGCGAGACGAAATAGTTCAAATCAGCGAAGCGAACAAGCAGTACGTGCAAGGCGGCAAAAAGATGCCCGGCTCAGCGGGGGAACATGAGCGTCGCCTGCAAAGATTGCAGGACATCCTGGACGAGTTGGTGTCGTTGACTGATTGGAAGAAACTTTGAACATGGTAACCGCTGAAGTGGCAGGTGGAATCGTGGCGTTTTCTCCTCCGGCCCCCGAACCGCGATGGCTCTATCACAAGGATCGCCGCTAGAGCACCCCGCCAGTCTTTACCGCCAGAATATTCAGCGCCATCTCCAGCTTCGTGATGGCTGCGCCGATTTCTGGATGCTCTCCGATCTTCCCTTGCAGGGACTTGAGAATGTGATGAGCACTCTTAATATGCGTTTCTGCCTCCGCCGGACTTGACTCGGCACTGCGTTCGCTGGGCGCTTCCATGTCCACTCCCTTTCCTCTTCTCTCGATTGTTTTACAGCGTCTGCCCCGATTCTATGCGACCAGCCCACCGCAAAGGTTGCTTCCAATCGCTCCGGGCGAATTCGATGCTGGCGAACATCGTTTTCCTTCGAGATTCAGATGGGCGAGTCTCAAATCTGACCGTTTTTATCCAAGAGGTTCGCGGCATTGATTTCCAAAAGACCGATTGAGCAGAGCGAATTGATGAAGGCTGCCGGCTGAGAGTCAAACTACTTCGCGAGAATGCCTTCGATTTGCCGCAGGTGGTTGACGTCGTGCCCCGCGAACATGCGCACGATGTGCTCAATTGTTTCCTGGCCGCGCTCGGCGTGCATTCCGTAGTGCTTCCACTGGTCGGGCGTGAGGGATTTGAGTAGCGCGAGATTGGCTTCGCGAACCGCGCGAAACTGCTCGACGGATTTGCGCGGATCGCGCGTCGCATAATGTCCGCTGGTTACCCAGGAATCCTGATCGAAGGCCGCGACCGGAGAGCCCGGAGCGCCAAGAATCAGCCGCATACGAAAACCGCCGACGATTTCCGCGTCGGCAAGGTGCGCAAGAATCTCGCCGACGGACCACTTGTCGGGAGCCGGCCGCTTGCGCAATTTCGCTGTGGGCACGCCTTTGATTAGCCGTGCAAGTTTCTTCGCCGTGGCGGCTTGCACCGCCAGCGATTGTTTTCCTTCTACGTAGCTGGTGACGCGTCGAGTGTACTGCTGCGGTGTTTCTTTCATTTTGTGCCACTCCTATCAGGTAAGTTTCGCCGGGCTTCGCTTTGGCGCGACAGCCGCGGGTCGGGAGGCGAAGCGGTGGCCGGTTTAGCAGGCGACGCAAAGGCAGGTTGAGCGACCAGGCTAGCGAAGGCGACGAGGGCAATTCCCAAATATCGCAACGGAGAAACGACGAGCCTGTTAGACATTGGCCTCCCTCTATTCTGAGTGAACGCCATTGTAGCCGAATTCAGACACAACCAAGCCGGAGCACATTCAGTGCCCGCTCCAGCCTGTTTGCTGATGCGTTAGGGCGTCGCAGCCGGAACGTACACATTGTGCGCGGAAACCAGTTCCGCATTGGATACTTCCGTCGTAACCTTGATTCGCTGCCAACCACTCTTTTTCTGCGGTTTTGCAGTGAACGTCAACCAATACTGATGGTCCAGGTGGCGTGCCGTATCGTCGAGGAAAGGGTCAAAGCTTACGGGGGCGCCAGTGAAGCCGATGTAATACGCTTCGCCGCCGGTTTCTTCGGCCAGACGCGAGAGATAAATCTGTCCCCAATAGTTTGGCCAGTAGCTATGACCGAAGTGTCCCGCCCCCGGAGTATAGATCGCGTAGACGACGATGCCGGCCCGCTCCGCATCGTCGATCGCAGCGTCCAAATAGGGATCTTGCAAATCACCACTCCCGTAGTAGCGATCAATTCCGTCGGAGGCCATGAACACCTCCCGCCGGGCTGTGCTCTCCGGCCAGCGTTTGATCAGATCACTGAGCGAAAAATATGGACTGGCATTAATGCCGCCAATTCCCATAGGAAGGCGCAGGGCTTTCGCCGCTAAAGCATGATCGCTGGTCGGGCTCTGCACCACCTTCGCGCTGCCGTCCTGCATGTAGGCCACGCCGATCAACGTGGACGCTGGCTGGGCGGTGATAAATTTGTGCAGGCTCTCCAGTTGTGTTCCAAGATTGAGGCCGGAGCCGTCGTCGAGCAAAATAAAAAGTTCGAGTCCCGCGTGCTCTCCCTGCGCAGGAACCCAATCCGTGACCTGGTCGCGATCACGGCCTTCGTACACCATCACATCGGCGCGGCTTATTTCAGGTACGTTCGAGCCATGACGAGCTTCCACAGTGACCAGCAAGTGTGCCGGCACCCCTTGCGTTCCTGCATTCTGCGCATAAATGCTGCCGGTGACGGACACCCACACAGCAAACCCGAGTACGGCCTTGAGTAGACAATCAGATTTATTCATGAATGTTCCTCTTTCTTCTGCTGGCTACTTTGTTAGATGGTCAGGGGCACTCGTTCGATGCCCGGTGCATGGCTTCGTCGAGCCCATACAGTGCAGCCTGCAGGTTCAGGTTTTCAGATGTCGGTGCGTTGCTCGGTATGCCGCTGCAAATACCAGCAGGGCGGGTATCCGGCACGGGGAAACAGCGCGTGGACACAGGTTTGCGCCTCCGGCGGATTGAAGATGAATTGGGTCTTGCCGCTTTTCTGCCGCACCGCGTAATAGGGCATGACTGTGACTTGTCCGAAAGGTTGGCGATTCGCCGCCGTTCGGTAACGGAACACGACGTAGTCCACGGCATAGGCGACCCCTGTCACGCCCAGCGCGGAAGAGAGCCCGACGACCATCAATCGCTTCAGGAAATGCTTGATTCTGGCTCTCAGGGCTGAACTCACGGCGTGCCATTATACCTGCACTATGCCCGCATCAAGCCCAGGCCAGAAAGACATTTCGAATGAGGTTCAACTCCCCGCTTACTACTCTCGTTGACAACTCCCCGCTTCCACAGGCAAACTACCGCATCCGCCGATTAGAGGCTGCGGCGAGCCCCTAGGGGCAATTCAGAGGACAGGTGCGGGTCTAACACGTATTCATCGGCCATGGAGCAAACCGTCTCCTACACGCTCGATTCCACCTTGGAAACCGTGGACCACGCGGAAGAAAAAGCTACCCGCATCGCCACGGAATTGGGCTTTGGAGAAGACGAAGTGATGCAGATTTCCATGGCGGTGCGCGAAGGCGCGGTAAACGCCGTTCTGCATGGCAACGCGTATGCCCCGGACAAGAAAGTTGTCCTGTGCTTCGAGCGCACCTCCGAGGATCTGGTTATCACGATTCGCGATCAGGGCAAAGGCATCGACTTGGAAGGAATTCCGAATCCTCTGGCGCCGGAAAATCTGCTCAAGACTTCGGGACGCGGCATTTTTCTGATGCGTTCCTTCATGGACGTGGTGGAAATCCGCCCGTCCCAGACAGGCACCGAAATAAAACTGATCAAACACGTCCACGGGCCATCCGCGGGCGGCAAGGAGGCGTCTCAGTGAGCATGAAACTTAACACCCGGCAGGTTGACGGAGTCACCATTGTGGACTGCAGCGGCCGTATCACCCTCGGCGAAGGCAGCGTCATGATGCGCGACACCGTACGCGACATCCTCGCCAAGGGCAACAAGAAGATTGTCTTGAACCTTGGCGAGGTCAACTACATCGACAGCTCCGGCATCGGCGAGCTGGTGAGCGCATTTACCACGACCAAGAATCAGGGCGGCGAACTCAAACTGCTCCATTTAACCAAGAAGGTGCACGACCTGC